>DTSG01000171.1 GCA_012965455.1 Planctomycetaceae bacterium
CGGGTGGCGGACAAATATTTAAGTTCAAATCAGGATCGGAAAAGTAATTCACTCACTCGTCGTCCAGAGCATCAATCACCGCACAGCCACACGAATCGCTCCATACATTCACACTCGTTCGGCACATGTCTAAGATTCGATCCACGGCGATGATCAAGCCCTGCTTTTCGACCGGCAAGTCAACCGCTTGCAGTACAATCACCATCATGACTAACCCAGCATGCGGAATACCAGCCGCGCCGATGCTGGCCAATAATGCTGTCAGTGCCACAACCACTTGATCAGCCAGCGATAGATCTATACCGACAAGCTGAGCGATAAACAGTACAGCCACAACTTCGTACAGCGCCGTTCCGTCCATGTTGATCGTCGCTCCGAGGGGCAACACAAACGAACTTGTTTGGTTACGTACTCCCGCTCGCTGTTCAATACTGGCCATCGTTAACGGTAACGTACCGTTACTCGATGCTGAACTAAATGCCGTCAGCAACGCCGGACTCATCGCTTTAGCAAACTCCCACGGGTTTCGCCGAGCGATGAATTTTAAGATCAACGGTAACGTGATACAGGCATGCACAACCAATGCTAAGAACACAGCCAACATATACCAAGCCAGCGAACTGAAAATGGCGCTACCGTGAGTCGCAGTCACATAGAGCATTAACAGCATTACGCCCAATGGAGCTAACGCAATAACGGCCATCGTCATTTTCATCATGACGTCAAACCCTGCTTGAGCTAAGTTCGAAATCGTTGCGGCCGTTTTGCCACCTAGCATCAATGCAAAAATCGCGAAAGCAATTGTAAAACTGATGATCGCTAAGAAATCACCCTCGGCCAAAGAGCGGATGGGATTGTTGGGTATCAGTGTTTCCAATTGGCCTAGTAGTACTTCCGAAAGTGAACTAGACGCCGCTGCATAGGCTGGTGGACTGTGAGACGTTAAATCTGTTCCCACGCCGGGTTGAATTACGTTGACCATGATCAGGCCAGTCACGATTGCCAAGAAACTCGTACAGATATAATACGACATCGTGCGTCGAAACATGCGGCCCAAACGTTCGGCTTTCCCTAGCCCCATGACGCCAACGGTTAGCGACGTCACAATTAATGGCACAGCGACCATTTGCAACATTCGCAAAAACAGACCGCCAAATCGTTTACACAGGTTTCCAATCTGTCGTGCCCAGCTTTGCCCATGACTCTCGAAGACAGCATGCAGATCCGGTTGGTCAGCTTCAAAACTCTTTAGGTCCGGATATTTCGCATCGAGTTTCCCACCTATTTCGTAGATGGTTTTTACATCATCGCGCGTAAATGTCGTGATCGTAATGGTGTTTGTACTATCGTGCAGTTCAACCTTTGACAAGTGACCCGGAATATCTTCGCTACGGGTCACGTCGGTGGTGCTGAGACTAAGGTTTAGCAGCAAGCCAATAGCAGCTCCGGCAATCATACCAATCAGTATTTGCCAATGCAGTGCAAGTCGCGGAGTTGATTCTACGGATGTGGATTGTGGTTCATTCATAAATAGTGTTTATACCAAAAATCGTGCTGCCGTGGCGCCTGCGCCGTAGCAGGATGGCCACCCGTCAACGAAAATTGATTTGTGTGGCGTTGTCGTTTGGCGGCGGAACGCGATAAACCCAAATTCCCACAGACCGCCCACGGCTTAAACAATAACAACATGCCCTAGCGGACATCCCACAAAGCAACCCTTTGAGAGTCTATTCTGTAATTACGTTTTCTACGCTACCGCCAGAAGGAATCATCGGCAATACATGCGATTGATAGGGCACTTGAACATCGAGTAGATAGGGACCATCGTAAGCAATCATTTCTTGAAGTGCTGCACCTAAATCAGCCTTCGCGTTGACCGCTGCGGCACCGCACCCATAGCCTTTGGCAATTTGGACGAAATCTGGATATCGCTCCTCGACAAATGGGCCACTACCTTGCCCGTGGGCTTCATCGTCGCCGATCGGTCCTAAGTATGTGTGCGCGCGGCGACCATCCATAAATCGATCTTCCCACTGCACTACCATACCTAAGTGCTGATTATTAAGCAGCATAATTTTCACTGGCAGGTCTTCACACCTACACGTTGCCAATTCTTGGATATTCATCTGAAAGCTGCCATCGCCATCAATGTCGATCACCAGCTTATCTGGATTCACGGCTTGTACACCCATCGCTGCCGGCAAACCAAAACCCATTGTGCCTAACCCAGAACTTGATAACCAGCGGCGAGGTTTTCGAAAGTGAAAGAACTGAGCGGACCACATTTGATGCTGGCCAACTCCCACAGTAATAAACGGATCCAAGCCCGCCGTTAAACGCGACAACTCGGCTATCGCATGTTGCTGCAGAATCCCGTCAAACTCCTGATCGTATGTCAGCGGATTTTCTTGCTTCCATTGCTGACACTGTGCCCGCCAATCATCAATTTCGTCTTTATATTCCAGCAGTGGCAATAACTGCTGTAATGCGTCTTTGACATCACACACGATCGGAATATGCGCCGTCTTATTTTTGTTGATCTCCGAAGGATCAATATCGATGTGTATTATTTTCGCATCCGGGGCAAAACGCTCGAGTTTACCGGTCACTCGATCATCAAAACGGACGCCCAAGGCAATCAATAAATCACATTTACTTACCGCCCGGTTGGCATACACGGTGCCGTGCATTCCCAACATATCCATACATAAGTCGTTACTCGGAGGAAGAACCCCAAGGCCCATCAGCGTTAAAGTTGTCGGGATGCCGGTCGTGGCAATAAGCTCCCGTAGTACCTCGGTTGCTTCAGCATGTACAATTCCACCGCCTGCATAAATTAATGGGCGACGAGCATGTTTAATAGCTGCGGCAACTTGTTTGATTTGTTCCACTGGCGATTCTGGGTTAACAGTCGCTCGGTACCCCGGCAACTTCATCTTTTCGTCCCAATCAACCGCACATTGATCGATCTGAACATCCTTAGGGATGTCAATTAACACGGGACCTGGACGACCTGTAGTAGCCACGTGAAATGCTTCTCTCACAACTCGAGCTAACTCTTCGACACGAGTAACCAAATAATGATGCTTGGTAATCCCACGGCAGATCTCGACCATCGGCGTCTCTTGAAAAGCATCCGTGCCGATGACCGCCGTTGGTACTTGAGCAGTCAAAGCAACCATTGGAATACTATCAAGCTTGGCATCGGCAATTGCGGTTACTAGATTTGTAGCACCTGGACCACTGGTGGCTATACAGACTCCGGCGCGACCGGTTGCCCGGGCAACACCCTGAGCAGCGAAACCTCCGCCCTGTTCGTGACGAGGCAATATCGTGCGCAAGACATCTTTCTTTTCCAACAGCGCTTGATGCAATGGCATACTACAGCCACCAGGATAGGCAAACACGACCTGCGTACCATTTCTAATGAGAGCTTCGACAATAATGCTCGCACCGGTCATGATTTCAGTATTGGTCGTTTTATCGGCAGTTGCCATCGTTTCTTTCTCCGGTCACTAATGATTCCACTAATGACGTCTCAAATCAAATATTCCTACTATATATAGGTAATTATGAGCTAATATCTGCGTGCGGCGTTAGGTTTTTGCAGAATAATTGTATAAGAAGCGACTTGTTTACCGCAAATTACACTAACTGTAACACCAATTAAGCCCATTGTAGCTTTCAGGCTATGGCAGACAGTCATTTTCGACAAGCGGGTAAGAGTCTATTCACGGTCACAGTCTAGGAGACTACTTCCGTAGCAAAATGTTGTCCTATCAAATAGCCGCCGTAAACTGCAACTAGGCTAACAACGACATTTAGCCCGATGTTAGCTAAGGCAACGCCAACTTTACCGTTTTGCATCAATTCCAGCGACTCCCACCCGAACGTAGAAAACGTGGTCAACGCTCCTAGCAATCCTGTAATCAGTAGCAATCTAGTCGTGTCTGATAAGTCTGGAATTCCCCAGCCACCAAAAATACCGATTACGAGGCAGCCGACGATATTGACTAACAGAGTTCCATATGGAAACCCATC
>DTSG01000172.1 GCA_012965455.1 Planctomycetaceae bacterium
CGTGCTGGTTTGGACATGGGTCCGATTTTCCGGTTGAGCAATGTCTGCCTTAATCGAGTAATCGGTTTGCGGCACATAATAGGTTGCCAATACACGGATCAGTGGTGCCCCCGGTTCGACAACAAAAATCGACGCGGGCAAAGCCCGTTGAAGTACGGCTGTGTCCAGTGAAATGACGCCCGCGGTTTCTAACGAATTCACAGCCAGCCGACGATCAGCCAGAATTCCCACAACGCCCGTCGAAACCAGTACATCAAGCGGCTGTATGGCTGGAAACTCCCAACTCCCCGTTGCCGGAGCACTTCGCAAGGCCGTGATGTGCACCAGCAGGTTCTCTATTTGAGGTACCCGCATATCGACGGTTAGAATCTGCTCATCATTTTCTTTTGCAACCGACCAGCGAGACACGCCCGGCGCTGTCACATTCGTCACCTCAAACTGATCCGGAACTCGATAACGGAACTCGGATGCGGCACCCTGTACAATTTGCATGGAAAAGGTGCCGTGCAAACGCTCGATCGCCTGAGTCAATTCCGCGACCAGAACATTTCGAGCCACTACGATACGCTCACTCTTCAAGAGCTTGTTGTTAAGCGACATCGAAAGAACCAATGGCCCCGGCTTGGCTAGTAACTTGAATGCCGTTTGATTCGTCGCAACGTCAACCGTCCGCTCCAAAACGCTCGCACCGGACTTGATCTCAATATTCCCTGGTACCGTAAGATCGATTGTCGAATTCGCTGCATGCGGCAGAAGGATCGATAACGATTGCTTGGCAGCTGCATGCTGGACCGGCGCTGACATGGAAAACTGATATTGATGTTTTCCTGGTTTCGCCATCAGTAAACGAATACCCACATCAGAATCTCGTATCAGCGTTGCCGTCTGTTGGCCGTTCATGACCTGCAGCAGGGATACACCAGCAAATCCTAATGGCAATTGCTGTAATCCAGGTGACAACGACTCAACCTCCAAATCACCTGTAATGATGGCTGAGTCACCCTGAATCGTAATCCGGTATTTTGCGCTGCGTAATACCGTTTCCTGAGGCGGCGCCTCGCCTGGCTTGAATTCTGCTTTTTTCAATAACTCTTCATATTCACCACGAGGTAAATAGATACGCTGAATTCCCGATGCCAAAATGGTCTGGAGATCGTCAAACGGCACATAAATCTCGCGATTCTTAACTTCCTGCTGGGAAAACAAAACGCTGGGGAGACCCCCGATGATCAACATGAGAAACAAACGCGATAGTTTTGCTAAGGAAAGAATTTTCATTCGTTGTCTCCTTTTTCAGCGGATTCATCCCCTGTATCCTCGTCAGGATCCTCAGCTTCTTCTTCCTCGGCTTCGATATCCGAATCTTCATCTGTTTCCAATTCTACGGGTGGTTCATCCTCCAGTCGGTCGACTTCATCCGCCAGTCGGTCGACTTCATCCTCCAGCGGTTCGACTTCATCCTCCAGCGGTTCGACTTCATCCTCCAGCGGTTCGACTTCATCCTCATTAGGAACCGTCGTGTCGGTTTCGTCCTTGGTGCCTAGGTCTGGCTCGACAACATCTGGGTTCTGAGATGCCGTCCCTCCCGCTGTCAGTCGACCAGCAATGGCAAATACGGGACGTGCACAATCACGAACAACCCACACGCCACACATCAAACACATGGTCATGACGACGCCGGACAACGGCAGATGACTGGCCATGATCGGTTTCACCAACAGAATCCCCAAGCTCAGAGCAATGACGACCAATAATGTAATCAGCTGTCCCCGCACCTTCAAAAACAGACCGCCTACGGTCACGACCGCTAACAATCCAAATACAAAAAAATGAACGCTTGATTGCGTGGCAACGGACAGATACAGCTTGGATTGGCCGGGGTTAATCGCCGAAAAGGTTAAAGCTTGACGCTGACCCTGATGATTTCCTAATCGCACATCCACCACACCGCTGTTGATGTTATTGAGCAATGAATTAACGTCAATCTGATCGTGCAATCCATCACCACTGAAACCCAATAATGGCCGTTGTAAACGTTCAATCCATGAGCCTTCTAAATGATCATCCCAGTCCCCGTCATAGCCCAATAACACCACGTCGGTGGGCAGTTGCACCAACAGGAATATCTGATTGATGGCCGATAGCTCTTTGAACCAGGGCACTTCAATCTCTAAATCGTCCGACTCCGCAGTATATTTCAATTCCAGGACAAACACGTCGCCCGGCGTCACGGTGTTCAAAGGTATCAGAAACGAATGATCGTTTGTCCCGTCGCTCGTGTTTTTCTCGATGCCGATTGTCTCTCCATTAATCACAAGAGGATCATTCCCGATCTTTGAGTTTTTGGGAAAAACCACCTCAATCCGCTGGGCCACACTCTTAATCCGATAAACCGCGTGGACCCGGGACTTACCTCCTTTTGAAATCTGCACATCAACCACTCCCAATTCGATCGCAGATTGCTCGACGTCTTGCAACTCATAACGATGAATCACCAAATCCACATTCCAGGGTTGATGAAACTCCATCGCAAATGCAGCATTCGCAACTCCGTCTCCAAGCTGGATGTCATAGCGTGGGTCAATGGCTCTTAAGCCATCTTTTTTTTCCGGCAAAACATCCAGATTCTCCGATTTTTGGACAACAATCTGTCCCCAACTGCGATTCACATTCTGCGGGATCAGACGCGACAGCGTGACTCGATCTTCGGACCCAACTTGTAAGTCGTCCAGCGGTTCTATCCACGATAAGTCGATCTGGAAATCACCTAAAAGTTCCCGATTGGACGTCAGTTCCCATGCCGTATAATCGTCCGCCAGATCCTCGGGTCGCGGATCCATGACAAGTTCCTGTACCAGTTTTGAATCGTTGCGAATATCGTCCAATAAACTTGTCGGAATATCCAATCTGAGTTTCTTAATGCCGCTGTAGCGGACATTGTAGTAAAGGGTTACATTGTGCTGAATATTTCCCGCCTGGATATCCGCGACAATCAACTGGCCTACCTCAATTTGCGGCTGACGACGCTCAACGGAAAAGACCGGCTCAAATGATTCGTTGGCATATCGGAAAGCATGCACTGGCTGAGAATTTCCGATGTTGGGAATTTGCACTAAGCCATTAATCGCAGATTGTACTTCGCTGACCGCCACACTCTGACCACCGGTCGTGTCCTCGGGTGTAACCCGCAATCCCTCAGGTACCAATACGACCAGATTCCCCTGAACATGTTCAACACTGGCCGGAACAATCCTTGGCAGCGAAAATGAGTACTCCGAAGCTTCGCCCGTGGGTGTCATTAAATTGACGTCCGTCGCTTGCTTTTCCAGTGACAGCCTTAAAGCCACCTGACCGAAAGCTTTGCGGGAAAAATTAACCCTGTATTTACCCGGGGCATTTTCAACCTCATGATGGTTTTCCACCATCACCGCCTGGACGTTTCCTGCCGCGACGCCCCGTACATCTCGTATTCGATAACCCTCGGGCACTTGATAGTCGACTTGAAAAATTCCGGCCCGCTCGACCGTCATGATCGTGGTCACCGATATCCGCGTCTGCTGCGGCGTGATTTGAATGGAAACGTATTCCTGAGCAGTCACGCGGGGCTGAAGCTTTTCAATCTTCAAAATCAATTCATAGGGCAAGGCGGCATAACGGTACACAAAATCCCACCCCGGACCGGCTTTGACTTCCGCGGCATCGACCTGTAACAAACCCGTTCGCGTTGCCACATCCCCGCGCAAATCGCCTTCGACCTTGACCATCACTAAACCCTGTTGCCGCGAGACCCCCACCGCTTCAATTTCCGGTATCAAAACATCGGCTGAGTCATTTTGCATCCCTACGTCCAGATCAAATCGTTCCAATTCAAGGCTGATACTCTGGTGGGCGTCCGCCGGCTCAAATAATTCAATCGTAATCTCCTGATAACCCTCTGCTAAGGCAACATCCCAACGACGAACATTGGTATCAAAAACCCCGGATATCTTCTGACCTAGCGGAATCCGAATCTTCAACTCCCGCAACTCACTGCG
>DTSG01000173.1 GCA_012965455.1 Planctomycetaceae bacterium
GGGCCGCGTAAAAAATCGACTTTGGTTTTTGTTTCCGTGGTGACTCCGTTGACGACGAAGTCAACAGTCCCCTGACGATTAAGGATGGCTACCACATTTGACCAGATATCGTTTTCGACAGCAGGGCCGACGACGGTTGTTAGCTCACTGCCGTTACGAATTGATAAGGCGATTTTTCCAGCTTGCAATCCGAAGCTATAACCGATGCTTTCACCGCCGTGAGCAGCAATTACACCAGTAGCAGTGGCAGGCCGAATCCAGGCGCCGATGGTAAAAGGCTTATGTTCGGGATTCCATTTTCCAGTCGTTCCGGCTGCGAAGACAGCAGTTTTTCCATCGAGCGTTATGGACGCACCGTGTGGTGAGGGCTGATTGTTGTCAAAATCGCCAAAACGGAGTCTACGCACGAGTTGAGTTTTTACGTTTTTGGCTTGAACGCTGCCGAAATTAATGACTGCCCCATCATCTTCATATTGATCACGCAGCTTCTGCAACTCAGCCTCCATTTTCTCACGGATTTCTCGGTACTTTGGATTGTCATAAACGCTACTGAGCTCGTGCGGGTCTGTTTGTAAATCAAACATTTCCCACTCTTTGTTCTCGTAGAAATTGATGAGCTTATAGCGATCTGTTCGTACACCGTAGTGTTTGGCGACCGAGTGTGCGCCGGGGAATTCATAATAGTGGTAATAGACACTGGTCCGCCAATCCGTTGGCGTTTGGTCTGCAAAGATTGGCTTTAGGCTTTTACCTTGCATATCTGCTGGAATTATTGCGCCGGCAATGTCGAGGAAGGTCTCCGCAAAATCGAGATTCATGACGAGGTCAGAATTAGTGCTGCCGGGCTTGATGTGTTTTGGCCAACGGACTATCAGAGGAGTGCGAAAGGATTCTTCGTACATCCAACGCTTGTCATACCAACCGTGTTCACCGAGATACCAACCTTGGTCCGAGGTGTAAATGACAATGGTGTTGTCGGCGAGCCCAGATTCATCGAGGTAATCAAGGATACGGCCAACATTGTCATCGACGCTATCGATACAGCGTAGATAATCTTTTACGTACCGCTGGTATTTCCATTGAATTAGTTCTTTGCCCGTTAGATTTGCTTTTTTAAACGCTTCATTTTTAGGGCCATATGCTTTGTTCCAATATTTTGTTTGTTGTTCCGTCAGACCCCGCTGCGGAACCAACTTGAGATCATTGGGTGTCAAGTGTGTGGCGACGGTCATTGCTTGTTTGCTTGCTGCCGAACTACGCCCTTTGTAGTCGTCATATAGCGTCACCGGCTCAGCAATAGTTTGCCCGTCGTATTTAGAGATGTGTGTTTCGCTGGGCTGCCAATTTCGATGGGGGGCCTTATGCTGATACATTAGAAAGAACGGTTGATTAGGGTCGCGAACGTCCTTGAGATACTTGAGTGCTTCGTCAGTAATGATTTCTGTGGTGTAGCCAACGTGCTTTACATTGCCGCTGGGAGTTTTCATGGTCGGGTTATAGTACGGACCTTGACCGATCAGAATATGGAAATGGTCAAAGCCAATAGGTGTGCTCTTCAGGTGCCACTTGCCAACGACAGCCGTCTGATATCCAGATTGTTGCAGCAACTTGGAGACAGTTTGTTGTTCACCGTTAAACGTATTTCCGTTGCGCACGAAGCCATTGAGGTGACTATATTTGCCGGTCATAATGACTGCTCGAGCGGGGCCGCAAATGGAGTTTGTCACAAAAGCTCGGTCAAAACGCATCCCTTCGCGAGCGATGCGATCGATGTTCGGAGTTTTGTTGACTTTACTGCCGTAGGCACCAATCGCTTGATACGCATGATCGTCAGACATGATGAATAGGATGTTCGGACGTTTGGCCGCGGCAGTAACAGCAGTTGTGTAAACAGTACTGAGAATAGTAACGACAACGATTAACGTGGCGATATAACGAGAACTTAAGTTCATGTTGGTGTGGTCCTAATGGAAATAAAAATGTGAACAGGGGTCAAACTAGGATTACTCCGCTTGTGGAACAACCTTTATTTGAATCGTTTCTGAATTGCTGACAACTTGTACTTCCGCTTTGAGGTCGGATGCAGCGGTTGCCACGAGCTTGATGTTCTTGAGGTCGCCCGGCTTTGCCTCTTTGGAAAATTGAATGGGTAATGTGAATTCATTTATATTAGCAGCGATTTCAATACTCGGAGCGGTATAGCCTTTGGGCAATCCACGTAGCGTGATGGTCACGGCCTTGTCAAACATAGCTGCCCGAGTGATTGTTCCGCTGACAGACCCAGATTCGCCTTCACCAGCAACCGCTTCAACGTTTGCAGCGGATGTCAGCTTGAGAACAAGGGCTGGCAGTGGTGTGATGATTAGTTGTGATGTCGTTGTTGTTGCTAAAACGGTTTTGTTATCTTCCGAGAGCAGTTCCGCGATGATCGCAACGTTCCAGGGAGTTGTTCCAAGATCGTGTGGCACCCAAACGTTTACCGTATGGTTATTTTTATCTGCTTCAACAAGCGGATCCTCGACGAGTCGTAAGGTGCGATCTAAGTCGTCAACTTCGACGTCTTTGCCACCTTTTTTGATTTTCTTGCGTGGTTGTACTTGTGTGGAGATGAGTCGCAGTCGGATGTTGCCGCTAATGTTTTCTGCACGCTCAAGGTTGACCGCTAGGGGCAAAAACTTCCCTTGAGCGACTTGTAGTTCATTGGTGGGGTGTATTAAGCTCGCTGTAATGGGACTGGTTGAAACACGAGCGAGTGCTAGCTTCGATTTTAAATAAGGTTGTACGCGGTAGTGATTGCTATCGTCGCCAACGGAGGCGATGGCTTGAATGTTCAAGTGGTCGCCAGTACCGGTGGCGAGGAGATGAGTGATCACAGGAAATATGTCACCAGGTGTGGCAGAGATCGAAAGTAGCGCTCGTGATGAGCCCGCAGGGATATGGGTGCCCGAAAGTGAGATGCAGTCGGGTAGATTTGGCAGACTCAAGTTGATGGGGCCGTTATATCCTTGCCGTGTAATATTCGCGATCAAGGTTTGAGTTGACCCACCAGGTATTTGAATGCGATTGACGGTCGTAGAAATTGAAAAACGAGGGGTACTCAGGTTCTGAATATCAATATGGTAGACATAATCCTCGCCGCCGCGGTTTTGCAGATCGCTTAAAATCACAGTGATTGATTTGTTGTCTTTGGGGATGGTGATGTCGAGACCAGGGTCGGCATTGCCTGGGCGGTCGTCGTTTCGGCCGAGTTGCTTGCCCTGAGCATCTTTGACGGTCAGCACGGCATCGAGTGGCGATCCGGCTTGTCGCGCGAGAACGTTGATCCGCAGCTTGGTTCCGGGCGTAGTAGTGACGATGTATTCGTCTTGTTCACCTTTGGCACTCAGACGGCCATTGATGCCGACCGGAACGGACCCAACCGCATTGGCTTCTTCGGCATTATTGTTTTCCACAAATTCTGGGTGGGTACTGAACATCACGTATGGTCGAGTGCCCGTCACGTTGGGAGCTGCGGGAAGGTTTAGCGGATGTGTACCGGCGGATTGGTTGGCATTGGCTGCGGTGGCTGTAAGATTGCCACAGATAAACTGTAAATTCGCATCGGTATCGGCGGGCGTGCCCATGGGAAAGACCATGTCGGCAAACTGTAGCTCACCAATTTTTAAGCGAAACGTCCCTTTGCCTGGGCCCTTAAAAAGGACGTCATGCAGTTCAATGGTGTAGGTGTCGTCGGCGGGTAAGGTTGTTTGAATTCGTGCATCGCCGCTCAGTGTAGGCTGGGGTGGCGACCATGCAATTTGAACTCCTTGGCTGTTATGCAAACGAAGCACCGGTCGGATGTCGGAACCGAGGCGGCGTCCTTCAATATCGATGACGAGTGCCGTTCCTTGTTTACCGCTGAATGATGTCTCCAGAATGGCGCCGCCAACTAGGTTCCCGTAAACGGCGGCGGGTATGGTTTTGATAGAATCACTAAATGCGGTTTGTGAAAGGTCATCAAGGGCGAAGGCGATAGGATTGGTGATTCCTTTGTCGCTAACGATGCGTACCCAATGGATACCGGGAGATTCGTTAGCGGTTGTGAACTCGATAATCGCTTGTTTGCTGTTTGAGCCGGCAAGTGCTTGTTGCGAGGAAATGGCAAAAGAGGCAACCAAAGTGGGATTGGGACCTAGGTCGGTTCCGGCGAATGTAATCTGAGCAGTCGTTCCACTTTGGGCGCCAGGCAGGTTTACTGAGTTCAAGCTTGGTTCAGCGACTAACCATGAAGGGAGCACAAAAAGCAATGTCGTAACACCGGCGGTGATAAAATTGCAGCGCATTTGATGGCACCTATCAGGGCAACAAGTTCGGAATAAGTTAATATCTATAAATCTATATTAACTTATTACAACGATGTTGTCTCAGACTCGCTGCGCATCTTGGCGTATAGATAGATCGTGCAGGGGCACACGCATGTGTTTGCGCAGGTGCGAAAGGCAATCGCCGGTGTCTATTTGAAGGGATTGCCACCAGGAGCAGGTGCGGGGGGTGCTGCAGGCGCAGGGGGAGCGAGTCCCGGGATAAGGTTCTTTAGTCTGTCTAAAGTGCCTTCAGCATTGGGTTCCGCGTTACCACTGTTTCCGCCGAACGGATTGAGCGAGCGAAAAATCGAACCGAGAGTTCCACCGCCACCGGCTTGAGGTGCCGCCGGAGCTGGATTGGCAGGCGGCGTTACCAGCGGTTCTGGATTAGTTCCGGCTGGAGGTGTGGGATTAGTGGTCGCTGGTTTGTTGCCTGGTGCGAACGGGTTATTATCGGCTGGAGGTGTTGGATTCATGGGAGCTGGATTCGGCATGGGAGCTGGCGTTGGTGTGTTGCCTTGAACGTTGGCTAACGGGTCCTTATCGTCTACGCCTGCGATTGGGTTTGATTTCGATGACGTCACATTTGCGGGGTTGCTCTTAACTCCAGCGATGTTGCTGGGGGCAAATGGATTGCTTTGGCTAATCGTAGTTTCAGCGTCAGCGGGAATGCTTGGCGCCGTTTGGGCTGGCTTGCGTAAAACCGCAGTTTCATCGTTTTGTTGTTGTTCGTAGCGAGCTTGTAAACGCACTTTTTCAGCGGCTGCTAAATCTAGACGTGCTTGTTTACGAAGCTTTTCGATTTGTAGTCGTGGTTGCCCTTGGATACGTTGCAACGCAGTAGATATTTGATAAACACCGCGGTTGTCTAAGGCTTCTATGGCAGCACCTTTTTTAAGGTCCGCCAAACTAGCTTCGTCGTTTCCGAGTTTAGCGTTGGCTAGTCCACGGAAGTAATATGAACGGGGATCATCCGTTTGTTTGCTGATAGTTGCTGTCAAATAACGGACAGCGGATTCGTAGTCGCCGTTGTAATAGGCGTGGACTCCCTGTCCATATAAGACTCGGTGTTGAGCGTCTTGAGCAACAGCGCAAGGAATCAACAATGCAAACATACAAATAGCTAAGATAGACGTAGTGCAATAGGCCCTAAACATAATAGGTTCCCCTTTGGGGTCATTGGACGTGATCGGCGTTAACAGCCATATGCAAGTTAACGATTGTTAGAGAATCATAAAGATAGTCTAGGCACGTCAGTTCTATATTAAAGGAAGGTTAGTTCAATACTATTTAATCGTACCATTAAACGAATTGTACACGGTTAAATCTATACTTTCACGCCTAAAGAAGGAAAAAATGCCAGCGGCTGGATCCCTTGTAGTGGCTAGTCGACAGGACATTTTCACCTAACTGACACAACAGACACAACCGTTAGACTTGATATAAAGCTGCGCAAGATTGGCAAACAATTCCGGTAAGTTAATAAATAGACAAAACAGCAACCGGGGCAAAATACGATGTATAGGGTGTAAGGGAAACGTAAGCAATATGCGTTGTCTTTGCCGCCGGTCAGTTTGGTGTGTTTTTGCTCAAATCGACCGTGATAAGTCCGGGTCGGGATTATCGAGTTTTAGAGATTGTTTCACACGCGGTATGTAGCTTCTGCCGTTCGTCTTTGGGAGACACGTGGTTCATTTCTTCAAAGACTCGATTATCCCGCCCCGTTTTTTTATGCGCTGAGCGTGGCAATTCTACCACGCCCTTTTTATTTCGATTGCGACTAGTGGATTAACCATGGCTGCAGTTGCAATGTGTACCGCTTGAGCACCGGCCGCCAAATAATCGCGCACATCCTCTACCGTGCTCACGCCGCCGACCCCAATGAGTTCGATATCCAAATTATGCTCGGTGAGCATCTCATTCAATGATTTGGTTTGAGCGACAGAAGCTTGTAGCGTTGCTTTACCGCAGATACCTCGTCGCTGTCCGTCGAACATCAACTTGCCACTCTGGTCGAGAACTTGCGTGGCGATACTATTGGTCATCGCGAGGGCATCCACATGTCCGTTTAGGTGTTGGATTAGTTCCAGGGATTCGTCGTCATTATTCAAGCGGCCGATTTTTCCTATCAGCGGTGTGTCGCCTATTGCATCGCGGATGATTTTAACCACAGTCGCGCAATCTACGGGATTTTGAAATAGTTGTCCATCACAGGTAGAAACATTGGGACACGAGAAGTTGGCTTCGATACATTCCGCTCCGCTTTCAACAGCCAGTCGAGCACACAGCGCATAATCTTCTGCTAGCCGCTCAAGCGTCCAGTCAGGTTCGACCGTTCCAACGATAGAAACGGATAGTACTTTACCGCTGGGTAGTTGTTGCCGAGTCTCCGCAATGTCCACTTGCCAATCCTTAGGATCCTGAGAGGGCATGCCGTAGGAGACAGCCCAGCTCCCGTCCATCGTCGTCGCTTGCGACACAGATTGCTCGCCGCCAAATAGCGATGTTGTATCCACGGGAACTAAATTTGGCAGCGGATAGCATTCCCGGAACCGACTCCGCACAGTTTTATACGTAACGACATCAAAACCAAGACTGGCGTAATACAAACACCATTTTCCATTAAGCAATGGTCCTGCCGGAACACCTAATGGCGAATTGACCGGCAACCCGCAAAATGAAAATTTCCCAGCATTGGAAGATTTGGCAAAAACGGTTGGTACGGACAGGCTAACAGGCGCTGGGACATTTTCATAATTCCAGCGGTACGACTTCCGGCGATCATACGTTTGCACAGCGAATATTCCAGCGAGAGCTAGTCGAGCCGTTTCACTCGAAGGTTTTTGAAGTAAACAACACTTTTAGGATCATGTGCTTGTAGGCAAAAAGTCCCCTCGCTCAATTTACGCCCAGGTTGTTTCGCATTGGGAAGTTTTCCAGTCGGTTCGGTGTAGTCTACCTGTAGTTTTCCATCCAGCCAAATCTTAATCTGCTTGCCTTGTACGACGACGCGAGTTTCATACCAGGCATTGTCTTTTACTGGCGGATCTGAAATATCAACAATTCCATATAGACCGCCCGATTTCTTCGGATCTCCATGAGTCACGTTAACCTGAACTTCATAACCCTTTGATGGCCAGCCTTCATTTTGAAATGTGGTGTGAAAATAGATGCCAGCATTGCTACCAGGGGTCGTCATCACATCCACTTTCAATTCGAAGTTCTTAAATGGTTGTTTGGTTTCGTAAAACAGGTGACTGCGTGGCCCAGCACAAACTAGCATGCCATCTTTAACAGACCAAGAATCTACATTTTCACTGGCTTTCCAACCCTTGAGGTTTTTCCCATTAAACATAGACGAGAATCCCTGTTCTTCAGCGGTTGTTTCCGGTAACGTCACAAAAAGTGCGGCTAGGACAGTTAGGAGAACAAAATGGAAGGGTTTAAGGTTCGAAATTCGATTTGCAAACATAATACAGGTTCTTTCTCTATTTAAGAGGTCAATGGTGATTTAATGGTCAATCGCAGGTGTCGTATTAGCGACGAGCGCGTTCGTGTTTTAGTGGTAACCACGCACCGTTTTCAGCGGAACTGGCAACGCACTGTTGGATAAAGTACATTCCTTCGACTCCGTCGTGAACATTGGGAAACACGGTATCCCGTCGTTCGTATTCTCGATCCATCGCTCTATCTATCATAGCATCAAACGCTGAGCGATATACGTTGGCGAACGCTTCGAAAAATGCTTCGGGGTGTCCAGCCGGTAACCGACAGGCACCGGCCCCAGCTTCGTTCATAAACGGCGCATTGGGATCGCGAGTGTAAATCTTGCGTGGCTGTCCGTTTGCTCGAACAACCAATTGATTGGGTTCTTCTTGTCGCCATTGAATTGCACCAAGTGTTCCATCAATTTCGATTGATAGATCGTTTTCGCGGCCATGGCTAATCTGTGAGGCTGTTACGGTGCCTAGCCCACCATTGTCAAATCGAACGATAGCTGTGCCATAGTCGTCCAGTTGACGGCCTTCTTCAAAGGTTTTTAAGTGGCAGCTGATTTCGGCGGGCAACAATCCAGTCATATATCGCCCCAGATTATAAGCGTGTGTAGCAATATCGCCAAAGCAACCGGCCGCACCACTTTTAGCTGGATCGGTTCTCCAAGCGGCTTGTTTTTGTTCATCTGTTTCCAAGCGAGTTCTTAACCAGCCCTGAATGTAATTTGAGCGAACGGCTTGGATTTCACCTAATTCCCCATTGAGGATCATTTCACGAGCTTGTCGCACTAGTGGATACCCAGTGTAGTTATGTGAGACGGCGAACACGACGTTGGATTGATCAACCGTAGTAGCTAGTTCTTCAGCTTGGGCCAAGTCAAATGTCATGGGTTTATCGCAGATCACATTAAATCCAGCCTCAACCGCAGCTTTGGCAATTTCAAAGTGGGTGAAGTTTGGAGTGGCGATAGAGATGAAGTCAATTCGTTCGTCTGCTGGCAAATTCAATTCCGCTTCGATCAATTCCTGATAGCTTCCATAGGCACGATCTGCAGGGATGTCATAATCTGGTGCAGACGCTTTTGCTCGCTCGGGATTAGACGAAAGCGCTCCGGCCACTAAGGCCGCTCGGTTGTCGAGAACGGCCGCTGTGCAATGGACTCGCCCAATAAATGAACCTTGCCCGCCGCCGACCAATGCCATGCGTAGTTTTCTGTTTAAGTCGTTGTTAGTGGCCATTTCCGCTCCTGCTAATTTCTGCTTGGTTTGGTGGGCACACAGATAAATACTGCTACAGCTAAATCAAGCTAGCGCATATCGCCCACAATTTGATGTGATTAAGAACTTTCTTTCTTCTTTTCTATCATATCAAGCGTGTTGATTAAACTCGGTCACAGCAGAACAATTACGAACGAGCACTAAATCATAGGTATTTTCCCATACGGCTAGCAGTCTACCGCCATCACCGGATTGGTCAAATATACTCGCACTGGTTATTTTTTTCGCAGGTTTTGCATATAATAGAAGCGAGTACTCGTATTGCGTTGAGAATACATAAACCAACATAATCGAGCTTCAACCGAGAACCAGTCTTAGCGGGAATGTTGTTCGTCAAGCACAACAGCAATTGGAATCATTATGAAGAATAGATCTTTTGTATTAGGTGTTGGTTGTGGGCTGCTGTTTGGCGTCGGTATGGTGATCGGCACGATTGTCGGAATCAGCACATCCGCCCCTCCAATCGCTTCCACCGCTGGGTTTGAAATTGACGGTAAGGTCTTGCAGGCGGCGGCAGGTGATAGTTCCGATAAATTTGCGATCGCGACTGGGAAGATCTCGGATACGGCGGAGGGTGTATTTATGCTCGATGGCTTAACGGGTGATCTACAATGCCTTGTACCCTACACTCGCACAGGTGCGTTTGGCGGATTATTCAAGACCAACGTGTTTAATGACCTTAAAATTCAAGGCACCAAAACTCCCCGATTTATTATGGTCACGGGCGAGGCGAATTTCTCAGGCAACGGGCGTCCCGGTAACTGCATTGTCTATATTGTCGACGCATCCACAGGAAACTACGCAGCCTATGGGGTTCCCTGGAATCGTCAAATGGAAACAGCAGGTCGAGCTCAGCAAGGCCAATTGCTTGGGTTAACCTCTGGGCAAGCTCGTAATATCATGATTCGCCAATAGGATTTCCATTTTGATTGTTCAAGTGAACGAGCAAGCGGTTGCAACGACCACGGGTATCACGATTTTAGATCTGCTCAAACAACTAGACATTACCACCCGACATATTGCAGTTGAAGTAAATCTGAACATTGTGCCGTTTGCAGACCATGGCGATACCATATTGCATGACGGCGACCAGTTAGAGATAGTAACACTTGTTGGTGGTGGATGATTTGTTTTTAACATAACTTGTATTGTCCAACAGAGAACAAAATCGTTTAAAGTTAAGGATAGGACTGTCAGAACAATGGGGACTGTAGTAGCCAACGATTTGGATGTGGTCGCGCTGGAAGATAATCCATTGAAGATTGGGCCATTCGAGCTCAATAGTCGTTTGATCGTAGGCAGCGGTCGCTACGAAAATGCGACGATGATGCGGCAAGCCTTAGATCTTTCCGGATCGGATTGCATTACGGTTGCCATCCGCCGCGAACGATTGCATGACGCGTATGGCGATAATCTTTTGGATCACATTGATTCTGACCAGACAATTTTGCTTCCCAATACTGCTGGTTGCTATAGTGCCAAAGACGCAGTGCGCGTAGCGCATTTGGGCCGAGAAATACTTCGAGCGCTAGGCAATCCAGGAGCTGATTGGGTGAAGCTGGAATGTTTAGGTGACAGTCGTACCTTATTACCTGATCCGATTTCTACACTAGAGGCAACCAAAAAGCTCGTGGCAGATGGATTTCATGTGTTGTGTTACACCACTGACGACCCAGTTACCGCTCGGCGATTAAAACAAGCGGGCGCGGCAGCAGTCATGCCCGCCGGCAGTCCCATCGGCTCCGGGCAGGGTATCCTCAACCCCAACAACATCCGTATTATTTTGGAATACCTCAAAAATGAGGATCCAGAATATCCAGTGATCGTAGACGCAGGCATTGGCACTGCCAGTGATGTGGCTCAAGCAATGGAGTTAGGCGCCGATGGCGTGTTACTCAACACCGCGATAGCCCATGCTCGGAAACCACTCGTCATGGCTACGGCTATGAGACACGCGACGCTAGCGGGCCGTCAAGCTTTTCTCGCGGGACGCATTCCTAAGCGACTTTATGCCGCCGCCAGCAGCCCGCTGGAAGGCGTCATTGCGACCCATCCATTTCCTCGAAATGAAACGAAATGACCGGCGGCGCAGATTTCATTCATCCCGATGATATTCTTGGCCCCGGCGGGCGTATCGCTGCTCGCCTAGATCGTTATGAACATCGCCAACAGCAACTCGACATGGCCGCTGCGGTCTCTAACGCGTTAACTGATAGGAAACACTTGGTCGTGGAAGCGGGCACCGGTGTAGGGAAGACTTTTGCTTATTTGGTACCCGCGATATTGGCTGCCACGGAGCCCGACAACCAACTTGTATTGACAGCGGACGGCGAAAAACGGAATCGACGCATCATTATTTCTACGCATACGATTAGTTTGCAAGAGCAGCTTTTGAATAAGGATATACCGCTGCTCAACAGCGTTATTGCTCGAGAGTTTTCTGCCGTATTGGTCAAAGGACGCGGTAATTATTTGAGTCGGCGACGGCTGCGGTCAGCGCTGCAGAAATCAGCGACGTTATTTGACGGTGCTGATGAGCAATCGCAGTTGTATCAAATTCGCGATTGGGCAAGCGCCAGTTCTGACGGCAGTCGTAGTAGTATGGCATTTCGGCCCCCAGCAAGTGTTTGGGATGAAGTTGCTAGTGACTCGAGTAATTGTATGGGTTTTGCCTGTGAGTCGCATAAGAGTTGTTTTTACTATCAAGCGCGACGACGGATGGAACACGCTCAGTTGTTGATTGTGAACCATGCGCTGTTTTTCAGTGATCTGGCTCTTCGCCGACAAGGTGCTAGTATTCTGCCCGACTATGATGCGGTGATCTTTGACGAAGCCCACACGCTTGAATCGGTAGCCAGTGGGCATTTGGGGCTGAGTGTCACGTCGGGACAGGTTTCTTATATTCTCAGGAAACTATATAACGACCGCACCAACAAAGGTTTACTTGTTGGCAAAGGTCATGAGCAAGCGCAACGTCAAGTTATTCGGTGTTATATTGCTGCGGATGAATTGTTCGACGAAGCTTTGCAATGGAAACTAGATCATCCAAAAAGTAATGGCCGCATCTATTCTAAAATAGTGTTCCCGAACCCGCTGAGCCCAGAGTTGTCGAAACTAGCGAATATGATTCGCCAAATCGCAAATGGCATTGATGATACGGCTGAGCGTAAAAATTACACGGCAGCTGTTACGCGACTGTCAACACTTGCGGATACGATCCAACATTGGTTAGTCCAAGCGGCTGATGATATGGTGTACTGGCTAGAAGCTCGAAAAACCCGTCGGGGAACTAAAGTTTCATTTCAGGCTGCACCAATCGATATTGGACCGGCGATGCGTAGTGAGTTGTTTGAAAAAGTACCAAGTGTCATCATGACTAGCGCAACGTTGGCCGTAGGCACTGAAGACAAGTTCAATTTTTTCAGATCACGAATTGGGCTTACAGAATCAAATACAGCGAAACTGGGCTCTCCGTTTGACTATGAACGCCAGGCAGAAGTGATCTTAGTCAGCGGCATGCCAGACCCGAGTAAAGACAAAGAATCGTTTCGAGCACACTCTGTCGAGATGTTAAAGCGATACATCAGTCGCACGGATGGACATGCTTTTGTCCTATGTACAAGTTATGATTTGCTGCGATTTTTATCATCTGCTTTAACCCCTTGGCTCACTGAACAGCAGTTGGGATTGTTAACACAGGGTGATGGTACTGGCCGAACGGAGTTACTGGAGCAGTTCAAGAACAATCCGCAAAGTGTATTGTTTGGTACGGACAGTTTTTGGCAGGGAGTAGACGTGCCCGGTGAAGCACTGCAAAACGTTATCATACCGCGGTTGCCATTTAGTATGCCGGATCATCCTTTATTGGAAGCACGCTTAGATCAGATTAAGGCCAACGGCGGCAATCCATTTTTGGATTATCAATTACCTGAAGCAACGATTAAATTCAAACAGGGCTTTGGTCGGTTAATCCGTACGCAGACTGATACGGGTATCGTCGTCGTCTTTGACCCGCGGATTCGTACACGATTCTACGGCCAGATTTTTCTGGATTCCTTACCGCCTGTGCAGGTCAGTGAAGAGTTCGTGTACGACTGCGAATGAAGCCGCGAACCGCGAATTAACGCCAATGTAGCCGCGAATAGGACCTTTGATTAGTCATCGGTGGATTTACCGTTGATGATTTGCAGAGGCGGGTCGGTACGTGGCTTGGGGATAGTTTGCGGCCGGCGTTCAATCGGTTCCGCGACAACATCTCCCGGCGACGCTTCCTGCCGTTGGCGTATATATTGAGCACCTTCAGGGCTGTTTAAATATATTTTCAAAGGAGACTGCCATTGTGGTTGAGCTCCAATCACAGGCGTCCAGCCGGTTACAAATGGTCGCCAACTGCCATGGCTAATGGAACCAAATCCGCCGTGAGGAACCGTTAGAAATGGGGCCGTCATCGTCATACTTCTCTCTGAACCTTGACTTGCCCACAGATTAAACCCACCTCTTAAATTTCCCTTACGAAATCCAAACCCAAAATGGGCATCGCGGCCGTCGTATCCACCATAGGTTGGATAGACAGGGGCCCCCCAATTGAAAAACCAGCCGCCGCGGCGACCTCGTTGGTTTAAAAACATGGATGAACCAAAAGACTCGTACCAAGAATCTTGCATGTTCCAGTGTGGTGTGGTGATGGTCGCTTGCTGTGCATGGACCTGAAGCGTATCGAAAACACCGCTGCCTAGTGTGACAACAAGGAACGTGGAAATCAGTAATCGTTGAAATGGATATATCTTCATAAAACGAGAGATCGAGGTAAAACGAATAACGATACTTACATACGTTGTGCTTCTATTGTTTCGCCACA
>DTSG01000174.1 GCA_012965455.1 Planctomycetaceae bacterium
AACAATCGCAGCCGTGGTGCTGGTGGGGTGTGGGGAGTCGCAGCAGTCGGCTCCTCAAGCTGAACCAGTTGTTGAAGTTGCAACACCAGAACCGACGACAGCCAACTCCACTACACTCGAAACTCCCTCAACATTGGCCAAAAATCAGGAAGCTGAATTCAACCGGCAAACGAGTTTGGGAATGGACTTAGCGACCAATTTAGCCGCCATCACTGGAATTGCCATCTCGCCTCTTTTCGGGATGAGTGCGATCTCATGCTATGTGTATTATGGGACACCCATCTCCCAACGCCGAAATCTACCGTGGTACAACAGTCCCTCGGTTTGGGGGGCTGGTTTCTTTTTCTGGTTTCTTTTTCTGGTGAACACTCAGATTGGCACTGCAGTACCGTTATTAAAAAAGCCGATGGACACTGTTGAGTTATTTGAAAACAAAATCAGTGCCATCATCGCACAGCCTGCCTTGATGTCTCAGCTTTATACTTTCGGGGCAGGACTTGCTGGTATGAGCGCTGCAAAAATCTCTGCCGCGAGCGCTCATGGCCCGCTTCTCGCTAGCATTGCTCTTCCCGGCGAACTTTTGGGTATCCTTACGGCTGGTGTCGGCTTTATTGCGTTCGCGGCAGTTTGGCTGTGTTCGCACACGATCAATGTCTTCATCCTAATCAGCCCATGGGGCGGGGTGGACAACATTTTGAGGCTGGTCAGAGGCGGCCTGATAACCGCAGTTTTTGGAAGTTTTTTTGTCCCGGTAGTTGGTCCCTTTCTTTGCATTGCGATCTGCCTGATCATCATCGCAGCTTCTTGTTTCCTTGCGCCTTGGGCATTTCGCCTGATGGTGTTTGGATCCACTTGCGCTTGGGATTTTCTCACCTTCAGGCACAAACGGTTCAAGCCTGAGTCGAGCCCAATCCGTGCGTTCGCTTTGAAACCATTTGATGATATTCCGAAACGAACCTATGGCTCGCTGAGCAGAGACAGCGCAGGCAGTTTGATTTTCACCTATCGCAATTGGCTGGTTCTTCCGAAAAAAACCGCCCAAATTGGTGAGGGTGAGCACTATGCGGAAAAAGGTATTTTCTCACCGGCCTTGGATGCGTTGGACTCGGAAACCGGCAGGAGTCCATCGCTATTCCGCTTCCCACCCCGCTATCGGGGGCATGAAAATTATATCGTGGAAACATTAGCCCTTAAGGGCGTGCTGGATGAGCCCATCTTCAAAGGTTTACGCAACGCATGGCGGTGGCTAAAACACAGACTCGGCGTGGAAGTGGAAATACCGACTGCATCGCCCGCCCCTATATCATCCGGATAAACGGCAATCATGATTGGCATCGGAATCAATAGCTGCAAAAACCAAAATCGAAATTACGAACCTCCTCCGCAAACACGGCGGCAAGACGGGTGAAGAATTGAAAGCTGCTGGGAAATGAAACACCTCATTCAACTTGGATATTTATTATGGATACATTAAACACAATAGTACAAATAGTATTAATGATAGTCGGCTTAGTTTGCTATGTCGTAGTAATAAAGGAGCTGTGGGATGATAACTCGACATATGGAATTATCATTCTCGTTACAACTCTTTGTACGGGAATCGGAGGGCTTGTTTTGTTTATCTGGGGATGGTTTCAACAGGAGTTAAGGGGAATAATGATTATCTGGACTGTCGCTAGTCTAATCTTAATAGCAACCCAGCTTCTATTCGGCCCCATATTTGGAAACTAGGGCGATAGTGATAAAAAGAATTTAATTAATTTTCCCTCGCACACTAGATCACAGATAATCACGAGCTGTGGGAATGCTGAGTTGAACAAATTGGGTGGAGACAATCACCTTGGTCCCCGCTAGCTTCCAAGCACGACATGAAACACCTCCTACTCACAACAATCGCAGCCGTGGTGTTGGTGGGGTGTGGGCCGAGTGTGGATATTTGGGATGCTGCTGGATTTGGAAACATCGAAGCAGTCAAAAAGCACTTGGCAGATGGTGCGGATGTGAATGCGATGAGTAGCGGTGGAGGGACTCCTTTGCATAATGCAGCAATGGGCGGTCACAAGGAAATCGTCGAACTACTTATCGCCGAAGGTGCGGAGGTGAATGCGAAGGATAATCTTGGTGGGACTCCTTTGCATAATGCGGCTTTAGGTGGTCGCAAGGAAGTCGCCGAATTGCTAATCGCCGAAGGTGCGGATGCAGTTAAAAAGCGATGTAGAGAGTCCAATTACACCATTGCTTGGTTGGGCACAGGCAAAACCCGCACCAGCGCGAATCCAACGAGGACGCGAACGCCTTGGTCGAAGTAGAAAAGGTACTTCCGGCGGTCTGGAAGCGTGGCCAAGCGAACTCTCCATCCCCAAATCGAATTGTCAGCCACGGTTTTTGTCTCTAAGGTCCTCTCTTTACCCTTAAGAAACTTATCAAAACGCTGAGTGATGTGATACCACACAAAGTTTTCTCTAACCAAATCATCATGAAAAACAATCAACCAGACCAGTATAACCGAGTCATTCCCGTCTTGGCCGTAGCCTTGATGACGGGTCTTGGCTGCAAAACCACAACCAGTCAACCGTACCTCACGACGCAATCGCCGATGACGTTGGTCAGTTCCAATGACGGTGAATACAACCAGTTGTTCCAGTTGACGGACGACCAGACCACGGACTGGGAGTTGAAAACGAAAGACTCATTCACGGTCATTCACCTCGGGCCGGATCATCCACCGATAATCAAGACGGTTTACGACACGGTGCCCTGTACGATTTACGGGACACCCACGATGGCCATGTCCAGCGACGGTCGCTACGCCCTGATTGCCAATCACAGTTGGCGTCCTGAAAATGCGCAGAAACTGAAACTGCCGGCCGGACCGCAGACGAATGCCGACCTCACACCGGAAATGCTCAAGCATCCGAAGATGACGGCGCAGCGTGTAAATATGCTGTCCCTCATCGACCTGTCGACGCCGGAATACGGCGTCGTTAATCGCGTGCTTTTTGACGATCGCCCCATGCATGTTCTGGCTCATCCGGATGGGCAACGCTTCATCACTGGTGGCGACAAACATTTCTATGTGCATCGCATTGAGAATGGAAAGCTGGTCCAACTTAGCCAGAACCCTCAACCGCATGACTTGGCTTGTTTTTGGATTCACCCGAAAGGCCATCGACTGATCGCAACTCAGGGAGATCCTTTGAGTGGCGCCCCTGCCACAGTCCAATGGTATTCCATTCAAGGCAACCGCATTGAGCACTTGAGTGAGGTTAAGGTGGCTTCCGGAGTCCCCACCAAACTTTTGGACACCTCCTTCATCCTTCGAATCAGCCCCGATGGGAAACAGGCACTGATTTGCCAACGTTCGTCCGGAAACGGCATTGATCACTCCGACATTCTCTTTGCAGATCTGACGCTGAAAAAACCCGTCATCAACGCTGTCATCAAGCAGGTGTCCGATGGTTCCGAGAGCTTTGCCTTTCACCCCAACGGCAAGATGGCCGTGGCCACTGCATTGGGGACCGACCACAACTGCATCGTTGTACTCGACATTGCCTCCAATCCGCCTCGGCTTCTCTACACTCTCGACACCAAGGGCAGAAGCCAAGGC
This sequence comes from Planctomycetaceae bacterium, assembly GCA_012965455.1. Taxonomy (GTDB): domain Bacteria; phylum Planctomycetota; class Planctomycetia; order Pirellulales; family Pirellulaceae; genus UBA721. The sequence goes on from DTSG01000174.1 coordinate 3,608, forward strand.
ATCGAATTCACACCCGAAGGAGACAAACTCTTCGTCGGCTCCCCCATGGCCGGCCGCATCGAAGTGTTTGACGTGCTCGGCGAGTACGAACTGCGTAAGAACCCGAAGTTTCTCAACATCGGCTTCGGTCACAACAGCCTCACCGTCGGGCCAAGGTATCAACCGACAAAAGACATCGCCAAATAAACTAGGCCAAGCGCTTAGCCAAAAAGGGAGCAATCAGCACACTCTAGGCAATCTGTGGTTAACCTAAATTACAATGAAACACCTCCTAATCACAACAATCGCAGCTGTGGTGCTGGTGGGGTGTGCTACGACGCAGTCGCCAGAACCATCGACAGCCAAAGCACCAGACATCTTAATTGCCGATGCTGCCTTTGACGGAAACATCAAAGCCGTAAAACAACACTT
>DTSG01000175.1 GCA_012965455.1 Planctomycetaceae bacterium
TCAAAGCGCCTGCTGCTGCTACGCCGATTTCACCCGGCACGCTTGACGCTCGTTATAATCCCAGCCCTCCCAAGGGGGTCTGCGTTGTCCGTGTCCAGGCACGGGTGCTCGGTGGTTACCCCCCCACAACTGACCGCTGGCAAGAAATCTTCCAATCCTCGCTTTCGCGCGACAACCTGTGGATTTCTGCCACCGAACAGGTGGCCCTCAGCAAGGGGCAGGTGACGCAGAGTTTACAGCATCGCATTGCCCGCTTTCACCTGGTCGACAACACCCGCGGCGAGCCGCCGATGTGGAAGAAGGAGGAGATCCGGCAATTGACGATCACCGTTGACGGTACAACACTGCGCGGCACTGTCCACCTGGAAACTGACGACGGCAAACGAGGATACAAGGCCCAGTTGCTGGGAAAGATGGAAGTCCGCAGCGGCAAGGTTGTAAGCTTCGACATGGTAGCTGACGGTAGCTTTTGGGGTCAGGGTCCCTATAGCGGCAATGGTCCCAAGGGTCGCTTTCCGTTCGCCGTTGGTTTTCGCCTGGCAGATGGCACCGAAGCTGCTGACCAGGTCCCCCCTAAGGGTTCCCGTGGATGGGTGCAAGGCTACATTCGCTAGGGTGCACTTAAAATGAAACGAACTAGGTCCGTTGTCCTAGTGGAGGAAAAAACGCAGCAAGCAAGCAAGCAAGTAAGAAAAATATTTAGCTGCGAACGAGAGAATTTTCATATCCCAATAATTTGAAGTCCTCTTCATATAGCTGGGCGACTTTTGATTGCAAGGATTGTTTCAACATCAGATTAGTGGAATTGCCGGAGCTAGAAGCATTTAAGACGGGCACTCTCTCGAATTCTTCTGTGCAAACTCCGCGTTTTTCCATCATATCCAGCAACTTCTGATAGTCAGATGCAAGAGATTCTAAACGTAGTAAACAATCATACCTAACTACATCGAGTCGTAGTAGTTTTGCCAGCGGCATGTAGTGAGGGTCCCAATCTATGCCATTTGCAATTAGACCGTCTATGAATTGAGTTAAGTCGATGTAATTCCCAATACAAGATGAGACACGATTCATATTGCCCCACAATTTAGGGGACGATAGAAAGTGGCGGCACTTACCCCGAAAATACGTCTTATAGTCAAACCGACGGGCGTAACGATTTAACTTATTTCGGTAGGCTGATTGTATACGGGCGTTAGGATGACGTATCGTGGAAAACCAGACGAAATTTCGATGACTGTGATAGTATGACTCTAGATCCTCGAGTTGCACGTCTTCTTCATATAACCCCGTTTTCGCTATTTTGCTACGGTTATGCCGTAGATATACACGTGGCGGGCTGTTGGGTTTGAATCCATGCCAGTTAAGCATCGCTTCATATATCGATGTTGTGCCACATTTGGGTGTTACGAGATATATAGTTTGGAAACGATCGGATTTTAGAATCATCTGTTGGTTTTCCATGTCTATCAAGAGTTGGAAATCTACTCGAGATCACAAGCATAGTTAATGGGGCAACTATCGGTCAACCGCGAGTATTGTATAATCCATATCAGCAAGTCCTCTTTTCTGTCGAAACCGATGGATCTCGACAAGTTTGGCGATGATAATTTCATCTGGAGTCATGAATGAAGCCGACCAACCCGTTATTGACGTACCTACTATTTCTGTTGGCATTCACATCCATAGGCAATATCAACACGTATGCTGCCGATCGCCACCCGAATATCGTCCTCCTCTTAGCCGATGATCTAGGCTACGGAGAACTTGGCTGCCAGGGCAACAGGGAAATTCCAACACCCCATATCGATTCGATTGCCGCCGGCGGAGTTCGCTTTACCAATGGGTATGTGACGGCTGCTTTCTGCAGCGCATCACGTGCCGGGCTGCTGACCGGTCGCTATCAAACCCGATTTGGATATGAATTCAATCCGACTGGTCATCGAAATGAAGACCCTGCTGCCGGGCTGCCGGGCAGTCAGAAAACGATTGCCGATCAGCTGCAGGCTATTGGCTATACAACCGCCCTGTTCGGTAAGTGGCACCTCGGGGGCACCGCGGCGTATCACCCGTATCGCAGAGGATTTGACGAGTTTTTCGGCTTCATGCATGAAGGACACTATTTCGTTGCTCCGCCCTATAAGGGCGTGACGACGATGCTGCGACGTAAAAGTTTACCCAACGGCCAGACAGGACGCTGGCACAGCAAAAATGAAAAACTGATCTACTCCGATCATATGGGGTCCAACGAACCGGATTATGATGCCGACAACCCGATCATCCGTGGTGGTCAGCCGGTGGAAGAAAAAGAATATCTCACCGATGCGCTGACGCGTGAGGCCGTCGACTTTATCAACCGCGCCAGCGATCGCCCCTTCTTTCTTTATCTGCCGTATAACGCTGTCCACAGTCCGCTGCAGGGTGCGGATCGCTACATGACGAAATTCGATTCTATTCAGGACATCCACAGACGGATATTTGCAGCCATGTTGGCGAATCTGGACGACAGTGTGGGAGAAGTCCTGGCAGCACTAGAAGCAAACGAATTGATGGAAAACACGATTATCGTCTTTCTCAGTGATAACGGTGGTCCCACCAAGGAACTGACCTCCAGCAACCTCCCACTCCGCGGTGGAAAAGGACAGTTGTACGAGGGTGGAATTCGCATCCCCTTCATGATGCAGTGGAAAGGCGTGATCCCTCCGAATCAGGAATACCACGAGCCCGTCATTTCGACTGATTTATTGGCTACGTTTGCAGCGTTGGCAGATGCTCCCTTGCCAAAGACAAAGCTCGACAGTGTAAACCTCCTTCCCTACATACTGGGTGACCGCCAAGGAAGTCCGCACGAATATCTTTATTGGCGCACCGGCAACAAGCAGGCTTTACGAATGGGCGATTGGAAAACCGTGCTGGAACCTGGCCGCAATGGCTCGGAAAAATGGCAGCTCTACAATCTTAAGAGCGACCTGTCTGAGTCCACTGATCTGGCCAGCATCAAACCTGAGATCCTGAAATCTCTCACGGATAAATGGAACGCCGTGAATGGAGAAATGATCGACCCGATCTATGATCCTCGTAAAAAGTCATCACCCGCAAGGTGAATGCGTCCCGCTGCTATTTGTCCCAGACTCGAAGAACATGGGCAGCAAGAAATTCTCCAAGTTGCTGCGCGGTTGTCTGGTTGAAGTGCACATTCTTGCCTGACCACCATTGTTTAAAGCTATCTTGCTCGTGCTCTTTGCAGTATTGCCATTGATCGCAGATTGAAATCTCCGGGTACTTGCTGATTACCTCGTTCGCCCATGGATTAAGGTATTTTTCCATCACGCCAGACTTCCTACCGGGAGCTTTGCCCGCCGCAGTCAGGGCGGAGGCCTGTGCGTATCCGTTGGGGACCGGACAGGTTGTAACCCAAATCAACTTAGCCCCTGTTTTGCGTAATTCCCCAACGATGATTTCAAGATTCTCCTGATAACCCTCCTTCGTCTGCTGAGAGTCCCAGTGACCAAAATTGAAGGAAATCACATCCCAGTGCCGACCAGGCTGCTGGTAATCACCCAGCCAGTCCAGAATGCTGGACGCCCCTTTTCCCGTAGGCCCACAGTTGGTGGGTGGATGATGTAAATTAAACTTGCCGGATAATGCCGACCGTAAACCCTGGTTGTAATTACCGGAGATTGAATCACCAATAAACAGATAACGGGGTAGTTTGGGATCGTCCAGTTGTGTTTGGTCACCAAGCGGTTCCAGATGGATTTCCCTGGCCAAAAGTGATTTTCCCTGTTGTTGACCGATCACCGTGGCACGGTTGATAAACGGCTTGCAATCCTCTACGCTCCAAACGTCATAAAGTAACACATCTGTCTGACCGGATACCATTTTGATGGTGTAGGTTTTCTGGCCAATGGTGCAGGTCTTTGCTTTCAGGTCGACTTTGCCAGCAAAATAGTTTTCCCCAGCGGTCGGGAGATGATCCTCTATCGGCGTAAAGGACAGCTTCATCCCT
>DTSG01000176.1 GCA_012965455.1 Planctomycetaceae bacterium
GCAATACGCCGCGGGACGAAATCCCACATTTGGTGAAGCTCAAAGCTTCGTGTTTGATTCTGCTCAGGCACTGATGAATCGCCAGTCGCTATTCTCGGTTCCGGACCCCGCAGACGTTGCACTCTATGGTGACACTGAGTTGGGACGAGATATGCTCATCGGGCGTAAAATGCTTGAGGCTGGGGTGCGGTTCGTTAAGGTGAATTCATACGGTTGGGATACCCATGGTGATAATTTCAATGGCCACGCCAGTTTGATGCCGCGGTTTGATCAAGCGTTCTCAGCGGTGGTACTGGATTTGGAACAACGAGGTATGCTCGACAATACGCTAGTAATTGCGATGAGCGAATTCGGTCGCACTCCGCGTATTAATGGCCATATTGGGCGGGATCATTGGCCCGAGGCCTGGTCCATCGTGATGACGGGTACGGGAATACGGCGGGGAGTTGTTATTGGCGAGACGAACAAGACCGGTACCTTTGTTGAAAATGACGCTCATGATATTGGCGATTTCTTTCATACTTGGTTTACTGCTTTGGGCATCAATAGTTTGGAAACGGAGTATCTTAACAACGGGCAACCATTACCGATTGCCCACGACGATTGCAAACCTATTAAGGAATTATTGACGTAGTTGAAAATGGAAACTTCCGTTTACGAGATTACGAAGCAATTTGGACAATAAGACCTATGCCCCTAACGTTTGACACAACCGAGACGATCACCCCGACCAGTCAGCGGTTGTCTGCACGATTTACACCGTGTGGGGAGTACCTAATAACTGGGGGATTTGAAGGTTTGTTGCGTCATTAAGGGACACCACGGATGGGTGGAGGCAATTGGTTTTCATCCAACAGAGTCTAGAGTCTATAGCGGCGATTCGTGGGGTGGTTTGGCGTGTCATGATTATAGTGAGGAAAACCCGACGAACCTGTGGAGCCGAGAATCCGCTCATGACGGGTGGTTACGCGCAATCGCAGTTGGTGCGGACGGAAGTTGGCTGGCGAGCTGCGGGAAGGACCACAGCGTGCAATGCTGGAAAACCAAGAATGGGAAACTGACGCAACGGTTGGTTGGGCACGAAACGGATGTGTACAGCTTAGTCGTTCATTCCGAATCTCAGTCATTAGTGTCAGGCGACGCTCACGGACAAGTCATTGTGTGGAATCGAAAAAAGGGCGTAGCTGAACGAAGATTCGATGCCTCGGAGTTGTTTCTGCAGCACCGATTGCAGGACGTTGGAGGGGCCAAGTGCATGGCATTCTCACCCGACGGTAAAACCCTGTTTGTCGGTGGCACTCGGCCAAAGGGCGGAGGGAACGTGCAGGGCGTTCCGCTCATCATTGGCTTTGACTGGGACAGCGGCGAGGAAGTGTTCCAGCGAGAACTTGGAGTGGTCGGAGATGTTTACGTGCACGAAATGCAGTTTCATAGCAATGGCTATTTGATGGCCGTCACCAGTGGTAACCCTGGGACCGGGCAACTATTGTTTGTAGACACAAACGCGGCGGTGAAGGAAGGCGAAACGGAGGAGAGTGAATTGCCCTATCGTAACAATAAGCTCTCAAACTGTCATTCCATTTCGCTACATCCTGATGGTGAGCAATTTGCGGTAACGACCACCAGTAAGGGTAGTAATGGCAACGGTCGCCGATTGGACAAGGACGGTAATTACGTCGGAAACCACAGCCCAATTTACTTAATGCAGCCCAGTAACGTTACAAACGAAAAACAATGACGGCGAGCAATACCGAACGCAATGTCTATTTGAGCGGCACTCTAGTCCCCGAATCCCAAGCCAAGATTTCGATTTTTGACAGTGCGGTTATGCTGGGGGACTGTGTGACTGAGTCGACGCGCACGTTCGCTCACAAACCATTCAAACTCGGAGAACATATTGCAAGGCTGTATCGGTCGCTAAAAGTCGCACGCATTGATCCCGGCCTCTCACCTGAGGAAATGCTGGCGGTTACCTTGGATTTGTTACAGCAGAATTTGCAGACCATCGATCACGGCGACGATTTTTGGATCGTTCACAACATTTCCCGCGGATTGGCGGTGGCTGGACCAGACCCGACTGTTGCGCAAAGCGCTGCGACGGTGATGATCCACAACTCGATGATGGATCTAACGGGTTGGGCAGAATTCTTTGCTCAAGGGTGTCATGCGGTGACGCCTATGAGTCGCGCGATACCGAGTCAATCATTGGATGCTCGAATCAAAAACCGCTCGCGAATGAATTACACGTTGGCTGAAGTAGAGGTCAAGTTGGTCGACGAGAAAGCGCAAAGTGTTTTGTTGGATATTCACGGCAATGTTTCCGAAAACAAGGGAGGAAATGTTTTCATCGTCAGTGATGGAGTTCTGAAAACGCCCTCGACTAGTAATTGCCTAGCGGGTGTTAGTCGTGCGACGGTCCTAGAGTTGGCGCTAGAGTTGAATATTACGTGCGAGGAAACCAGTTTGCAACCGTATGATCTTTACACTGCCGACGAGTTGTTTTTTACAAGCACCCCCTACTGTATTATGCCAGCCACTAAATTTAACGGGTTACCCGTGGGCAACGGCGAGGTTGGCGCGATTACGAGAAAGATTCTGGCGGCATGGAGTGAACTGGTCGGAGTTGACATTCAGGGACAAGCGGAGGCACAGCTGTAGGTGCTTGGATCCGAAGAGGGGAAACTGGATGACGAATTTGACCAGTTGAGACAAATGTTGGTTGCTCAGTGGGTGAAATATGGAATTGAATGATCATGACAAGCTGATCTGGGATGAAGAACTTTCTGATTTCGTATCAGAACGAGTCTTTGACGCCCATATACACATGTTTTCGCCGGAACACATGCCTCGACCAGAACGAGCACCGTGGGATCTGGCGGATCTAGATGTGCTGCGGCGGTGGGCGGATATCCTATACGCTGGTAGGCCGACGAGTTTCTTAACCCTGGGGTCGCCTTTACCTGGGATAGACGTCCAAGAGCACAACCGTTGGTGCATGCAGCAAATCCAAAGCGATGTTCAGTCGAGGTTTCAACGACTTGTAACTCCCGAATGCGATGTTGAGGATATTTACAGCGACTGTCAGCAGGCGGGTGTCGTTGGCCTAAAACCGTATCGAATATTCTCAGTGACGGGTGATATTAAAGAATGTCGGATTCACGAGTTTCTACCACACGAGCAGTTGGAATTGGCGAACGACTTGGGACTATGGGTGACGCTGCATCTATCACGCCAAGACGCTTGTGCGGACGAGTATAACTTAACGGATTTGGAGGAGTACACGACTCGGCGGTATCCGAATATCAAATGGATCCTGGCCCACGTCGCGCGTAGTTTTACCTATTGGCCGATAAAGCACGGAATTGAGCGTCTGCGCCGGTTGCCGAATATCTATTACGATACATCCGCAGTCACGGAATTGATGCCGCTGGTTACGCTGTTTAAACATGAAGCACCGGAACGTATGTTTTATGGCAGCGATGGCATTGAGTCGATGTATTTTTATGGTAAATACGTCGCGCTGGGACGCGCTTGGCAGGGACTGGATATCAGCAGGACGAAATTACAGTTTCCGCATTGCGACGCCCGACCGATTCTAGCGATTTATGAACAGTTGTTGAGCATGAAACATGCGGCGGAGATTGCCGGGCTTGATCGAACTGACCTCGATAAAATATTTTTCAAGAATGCCCAGAGGGAGTTTGGGGTAAGCCTTTAGGGAAATTTCATTTGTAAAATTGTTTGCTAAATATACGTCCTGTCCTAGTTGATTCAACGCATCCCCCCGAATGGCTGAGAGTAAGATTACTTGGAGTTGCTAGTTAAATACATTCGATAGTATAATTAGGCGAATGGTTCTTGTTCCCTTTCGGATAAAAACATGAAACACGACGACCAACATTGTGCTTTTGCAGCGAGCAACCCACTTGCTCGATTGGTCAGCAGTGATATTTCTATAGGCGGGCGACGTTGGTTCTTTAAAACGGGTGCGGCAGCC
>DTSG01000177.1 GCA_012965455.1 Planctomycetaceae bacterium
CGGTAGGAATTCTGCCCGACGGAACAATCCGGGCCACGAGTTGAGCCCCTCTTCAACGCCCGCTCGGGTCAACGGATCGAACTGGGCAGCCGCCTCGGCAAATAAAATGTTGGTTAACGGCCACGTCGGAAACTCGCTAGGCAATTGAATCTCCACCAGCTTACAGCCGCGGTCCTGAAACACCTGTAACGCTTCACGGTCGGCCAACTCGCGTCCATCATCAACATACCCAACGCTAATTCGTTTCATGTTCACCTTTACGGGCCAATGAAAGGGACGATCCACGGCCGACGGATCAAGTCCATCGGCGCCGTGGATTGCTTGAAACACCAAAGCACAATCTTCGGCACTGCGACAAATCGGCCCCAACTTATCCATACTCCACGACAAGGACATACACCCCTGCCGACTGACTCGACCAAAGGTAGGGCGTAATCCCGTAACCCCACAACGACGAGACGGTGACATAATACTGCCCAAGGTCTCGCTGCCCAATGAAAAACCGACGCAACCTGCGGCCGTAGCGCTCGCCGAACCCGCACTTGATCCACTCGAACCTTGTGCCGGATTCCAGGGATTTTTCGTCGGGCCACCATACCACTTATCACCCATTGCCAACGCACCTAATGCCAACTTGGCAACTAACACTGCGCCCACTTGATCCAGTTTAGCGGCAACCGTCGCCTTAGCGTTCAATATTCGATCTTTGAACTGCGGAGCGCCCCACGTCGTTGGATATGCAGGGTAAGCGATCAGGTCCTTGGCACCCCACGGAATCCCCCGCAATGGATTCCATTCGCCAAGTCGATTCCGCGTGCGATCCACTCTTGTGGCTTGCTCCAGAGCCAACTCCTCCGTCAAGTTCACATAAAACTTGAGTGTCGGATCAAACTTTTTGAGCCTCCGTAAATACATTTGCGTCAATTCCAAACTCGAAATCTGCCGGCTGCGAATTAGCCGTGACTGTTCGGCAATTGACATATACGCCAAGTCGACATCATCGTCGGGCGTTGCCAACTCATTACGCGGATCCGACGGTACAGCGAGCGGGTGCCTAGGCAGGGGTTTGCTACAGGGCTTCACCCTAAAAGATAACGCGGGCCAAGTATCATAGCCGACATCGACATTTCGCAACGCTTCTAGTTCACGCATCAGGTTTTGTAGGCCGGCAGCAGTTTCTGCTCGTTGCGTTTCGTTCAATTCAATACCAGCGATCCATTCAGCTTGAGCAACCATCTCAACGGTTACTGTGCCCGTACCCTCAACCTGTGCTGCCAGTGCCTTTTGAAATACAAACGTACCCGCTCCAGCGGCGCCTAACCAAGTTAATATTTTTCGGCGGTCAACAAGGGCCGTCGTTTTGGCTGACGAACCTATAGTCAATTCGTCGTCGTGCATGTCGAATAATGGTGTATCGTTCATGAAGGGCTTTCTTAGTCGATTTCCTCAACGCTTAATTATCCAAACAACCTGTATAATCTCCCCGCTAGTAGGGACTTGTTACCATTTCTTTTACTGTCTGCGACTGCCTAACTTGCAGTAATTGTTTTTTCAATAAATAATTAGCTTACGGCTGATTCTACTACTATATTACAACTCGCATCCAAATAACCACATGACCCGCAGCATAATCAAAACCGCTCGACCATTGCTGCTAATATCCATGACGGTCATCGCCATCGGTATCTGGCTTGGCACTGATTGGTACACAACGCTGCCCGCCGATACGCCTGCGAAATATGTGGGTACCAGCCGCTGTATTGACTGCCACCAAGATCAGGCAGATTTATGGACCGGCTCCCATCACGACCTTGCCATGGATGTGGCCACCGCTGACAAAGTGTTGGGCAACTTTGATAACGTCACTCTCGAGCATTATGGTATCACCTCGACGATGTTCCGCCGCGACGGCAAGTTCTACATCAATACTGACGGTCCCGACGGAAAAATGACTGATTTTGAGATTGCTTATGTTTTTGGTGTCGCGCCACTGCAACAATACTTGGTCGAATTTGATCGCACCGCAGATCAACCTGAAAATGAAATCGCGCGACTACAAGTATTACGAATCTGCTGGGACACGAAACAGAACCAATGGTTCTATCTGGGGCCCCCTGACGTCCATGAACGTCTGCAACCGAACGACGATCTGCATTGGACTGGTATCGCTCAGCGGTGGAACAACATGTGCGCCGACTGTCACAGCACTAATCTACAAAAGAACTTCGACACCAAGACAGGACACTATCACACCACGTTTAGCGAAATTGATGTGAGTTGTGAAAGCTGTCATGGCCCCGGCAGTAGGCACGTCACGCTCGCAAGTAATTCGAGCCTTTTTTGGGATCGCAAAATTGGCTATGGCTTACCCGTCCTGAAGGGTGCTGACAAAGCCGAAACCCAAATTCAGACCTGTGCACCGTGTCATTCACGACGACGCATTGTACATCCCGACTTTCGCCCCGGCGACTCGTTCTATGACCATTTTGCCAACGAACCGTTACGACCCGAAACATACCACGCCGATGGTCAGATTTCGGATGAAGTCTATGTCTATGGCTCATTTATTCAAAGTAAAATGTATCACAAAGGGATTCGTTGCACCGATTGCCACGATGCCCACAGCACCAAGATAAAATTCAAAGACAATCGTCTGTGCACATCGTGTCACTTGAATCAACATCAAGCGAACAAGTACGACACACCGCAACACCATTTCCACAAGACCGGGAGTAGCGGTGCCTCGTGCGTTGAATGTCACATGCCAACGACAACCTATATGGAAGTCGACCCCCGTCGTGACCATAGCCTACGCGTGCCGCGCCCCGACCTGAGCCTAGCACTCGGTACACCCAACGCCTGCGTCAAATGCCACTTTGACGATGACATCAATCCGTCGGTCTCTCTGAGCGACGAACGCCAAGGCGAATTACACTTGAAGCAATATGCCGACTGGGTGCGAGCGGCGTCCAATGGCGAACAAGATGTACAGGATCAACTTGAACGCGTGAACCAGTGGGCCCACGAAGCGGTCGAGATCTGGTACCCCAAAAGCGAGCATCGTCGTCCGCATTTTGGTCAGACATTATCCGCCGCGTGGAACCAAGAACCTCTCGCGGCAGACGCCATTATTGAATTACTGGAAACTCCAGAAACTCCCGCAATTGCTCGAGCAGCGGCGTTGGCCTGGCTCGACCCGTCAAGATCAGCAGACAGCGCCGACACCGCAATTGCCAACCTGCAAAGTAGTGACCCCCAAGTACGTATTGCGGCCTTAATGACGATGCAAGGGTATCGAGACAACATTCCTGGACTAAGCCCGTTCACAACGCTGGTTAAAAAAGCGATGCCACTGCTAAACGACTCGCTGCGTAGCGTCCGAGTGACTGCTGTCCAAGTCGTATCCGAGATTCCACAGAATCTGTGGAAAGGGCGACATACATCAGCCTTTCGTCGTGCGTTAGACGAATTAAAGCTAGGACTACTCGTCAACAACGACCGCGCTGCAACCCATTTATCGCTGGGCAGTATCTACGAGAATCTCGGCGACGCGAATCTTGCCGAACAATACTACCGACTTGCAATCCAAGTTGAACCGCAGGCGACCGGCCCGCGAGCGAATCTAGCGGCGTTATTCGAACGTCGCATCGAATCCATGGTTGCTCGCGCTCGCCAAAATCCACAAAGCTTGACTCCCGAGGATCGCCTGAAAATGGAAAACTATGCGTTCCAGGCCCAGCAACTTCAGACAGCCGAACTCGTCAATTTCAAGAGGGACGCTGGATACGCTCCGGATAACGCGATTGTGCAATATCGTTATGGCCTCGCGCTTTATCGCAACGGTTTGATGGCAGAGGCTGTAATCGCACTGCAACATGTCCATCAGCTCGAGCCACAAACTCCGATCTATATGGTCGCCTTAGCACGACTGTTACAAACGACCGGTCAGCTCGACGAGGCACTTAAAATTGCCCAAAAACTCATCAAAATCGAACCTCAGCATCAAGAATTCGTAGAAGAGTTACAGACACAAATCGAACAGCGAAACCAAGCGGTACCTAATCCCGCACCTAAAGAATAACCCCAGCGGAAGCACCCACACATTATGTCAATCAACATTGCCATCGTACCAGTCGCAGGCCAAGGAACTAGTGTGCTGCCACTGACGAAAAGCCAACCTAAAGAGATGCTAGCGGTCGGTCGCAAGCCAGTTGTTCAATATGTCGTGGAAGAATTAGCCCGCAGTGGCATCGAACGGATTCTGTTTATCACATCTAATGGCAAGTCCTCTATTGAAGCACATTTCGATATCGATGAGCAATTGATTCAATATTTACGCGAGACGGGTCGCGAACCGAATCTTGCTGAACTGGACTACGAGCGGCAGAATATCGAATATTTCTACACTCGTCAACGACGTCAACTCGGATTGGGACACGCTGTATTATGTGCTCAACCGCTGATCGGTCGTGAACCCGCAGTGGTTGCGTTAGGCGATTCGATTATTGGTCGTAACGGTGACAGCCGTATTGTTCAGCGGATGATTAGCGCTTTTGAAACACAGCACGCGGACGCTGTGATCGCGATTGAAGAAGTCGCGGCCGACCAAGTGAATCAATACGGGATCGTAACGGCGGCGAATCCGGACGGCGAGTTCTTGATGTTAACCGGTGCTGTGGAAAAACCGGCATTGGACAGTGCACCCAGCAACCTATCCATTGCGGCTCGGTACGTTTTCAATTCTACGGTATACGACGCATTGCAACGCGTTGAACCCGATACCAATGGGCTGATTCAGCTGACCGACGCAATTGAACTCTTGATTCAAGATGGAGCTAAAGTCATTGGTGTTAAACTCGGCAACCAAACCAAACGGTATGACATCGGAGGTTTTGACAGCTATTTCAAGACGTTTATAGACTTTGCACTAACGGACCCAGAATTTGGCGCTACACTGCGCGAGCACGTACAGACGATCCTCACCAGTAACGAATCAGAGGGCTAAGCGATTTCCATGCAAACGCTCCATCATAATGCGCATGCCCGTGCAGGATTATTAGGCAATCCCTCAGACGGATATCACGGCAAGACAATTTCCGTGAGTGTCCCTGCGTTCGCCGCGACGGTAACTTTATACGAATGGGAGACATTAGAGATTATCGCATCGCGTGAAGATCGCAGCCGTTTCGGATCCGTCATGGAACTCGTCCAAGATGTGGAATTGCACGGATACTATGGTGGTATTCGCTTGGTGAAAGCGACAATCAAGAAGTTTGTTGAGTTTTGTGACGGCAAGCATACATTGCATGATCGCAATTTTTCCATCCGTTATGACAGCGATATTCCCCGCGCGGTGGGTCTAGCTGGGTCGAGTGCGATTATCGTCGCAACCCTGCGTGCATTAATGGATTTCTATGACGTCGATATTCCCCTAGAGGTTCAACCTTCGCTTGTACTGAGTGTCGAAAAGGACGAACTGAGTATTCAAGGCGGTTTGCAAGATCGAGTGATTCAAGTGTACGACGGCTTGGTATACATGGATTTTTCCGAGCAGGCGAGTACCGACCAACTGGGACTCTGCTGTGGTACGTATGAACGCTTATCCGCGGAAAACTTGCCGCCGTTATTCCTAGCGTATGACGCCACAGTCGGTGAACCGACCGAAGTCTTTCACAATCGACTTCGCGAACGCTTTGCACAAGGTGAATCAGAGGTAGTCAACGCCATGACTCGTTTTGCCGAAATCGCGGCGGAGGGTCGTGAGGTGATCGAGGACAGAAACTGGCCGCGGTTGAGCGAACTGATTGACGACAATTTCGATTTACGCAATTCGATCTGTCAATTACCAGCAGACCAAGTTGACATGATTATGCGAGCCCGAGCGGTGGGTGCGAGTGCCAAATTTGCGGGATCCGGCGGCGCCATCATTGGCATCTACCAAGACGACTCGATGTTCGATCAACTTCAATTAACACTCAATCAAATCGGTTGCGATATATTGAAAGTGTGAAATATTCCCCCAGTCTCTACTGGGCAACGTTCATGTAGACTTTCAACGCCTGTTTGTCTTCGACTAATAACCGCATCAACTCTTGATAGTTCTCTAATCCATCAACAGGATTGGTAAGAATACGTTGGGCGACACCGGGATACATGACTTCGCCTAATGCCAAATCGGCAATCCCCGCCTCGAAGTGCGTGCGATTTGCGTTAACACTACCCAATAACAGTTTATTCCCTAACACCCATTGCATATTCACTTCATCCGACGAAACTTCACATCGGCGATCGCCTCCAGTCACACTTGTCCATACCAACACGCCGTTGTGTCCCAGATGCCGCATACTGTCAAACGCAACCGCACTCGAACCGGTTGCATCCACAATCAGATCCGCTTTACCGACCTGCTCAACGAGCGTTTCCACATCCGTCTCGGTCGTCGACACATAGGTTGCCTCGAAGCCCTCGACAATTTCTGAATTCAGTGTCCCTTTCGCGGAACGCGCCATGGTGTAGACATCCAGGCCACGGAGCTTGAGAACCAACGTCGACAACAAACCGATCTGCCCAGCACCCATCACAAATGCTCGTTGCGGCCGCCAAACTTTCATCCGCTGCTGAACTTCATAGGCCTGACCAATCGCTTTAGCCGCGCAACTCATCGGCTCCATCAATACATGCAAGTGACTCAACCCCACCGGAATTTTGACAATGTACTCTTCCGCATCAACAAAATACTCTGTCATAAAACCATGCCGAAGATTGATGCCCCGCTCATAATACACCTCTTCGCTAGTCATATCGTACGTACCGATTTGATCGTAGATCGAACCACCGGGGCGACGAACCGTGGCTGTTACCAAATCGCCAACCCGCACGCGGCGAACGTTCTCGCCCACTTCCTCGACAACTCCAAAGCACTCGTGACCAATCGTCAAAAAATCACAACCGGCAGGAGCGTTCCCATATAATGCGTCGTTTATTTCTTTGTCGGTTGCGTCTACACCAACCTTTAACACTCGAACCAAGACACCCGTGCCATCCTCAATGTCACCAATCTGTGGCTGGGGAAGCTCCGTCATGTGAACACTATTGGGTGTTCCAGGTTTTACAGCAATCGCTTTCATCAATCGTTCTCTTTCCGTTATATTGGGCGAATTGGTTCTATTGTTATCGCAGCACCTATTGTTATCTGCTCAAGGCAAACATTAAACGGGGCGACCTCGACTTTTTCACTTTTCATTCCTTTTTGCTGGCTTGGACCCGATCGAGCTCAAACTAGTCTCTGGCAACGCTGTAACAACCATAAAATATGTTCTAATATCATCAAACACGTTATCATTATTAAACATCTCATTCACTTTCTATCCAATTCGGAGTATTGCTACTATGACCACAGCCGAAACCATCAGTCGCCCTACAATTCGTCAAACACAATGTTTTATCGGTGGCGAATGGATTCCGGCGCAAAGTGGGAAAACCTTCGACACCCACCACCCTGCTACCGGTGAAGTTATTGCTGCGGTCGCTGAAGGTGATGTCGGGGATGTCGATGCCGCTGTCGAAGCTGCTCGAAAAGCCTTTGATGAAGGCCCCTGGCGAACGATGGATGCGCGCGAGCGTGGACGGATTATGTATCGGCTGGCGGATTTAATCGAGGCGGAATTTGACGAACTCGCCGCACTGGAAACACTTGATAACGGCAAGCCGATTAGCGACTCGCTCGCGGCGGACCTGCCGCTAACGATAGATTGCCTACGGTATTACGCCGGCTATGCTGACAAAATTCATGGTCAAACAATCCCCGTAAACGGCAACTTCTTTACGTACACCAAAAAGGAGCCTGTGGGAGTCGTTGGTCAGATCATTCCTTGGAATTTCCCGATGCTGATGGTTGCGTGGAAATGGGGCCCTGCCCTTGCCGCCGGTTGCACGATTGTAATGAAGCCAGCCGAGCAAACTCCACTCACCTGCCTGCGGATGGCGCGTCTCGCTCAAAAAGCTGGCATCCCAGATGGCGTTATCAACATCGTCCCCGGCTACGGACCGACTGCCGGCGCTGCAATCGTCGCCCATCCCGGTGTCGACAAGGTCGCGTTTACGGGCGAATACAAAACAGCTCAAATCATCATGGCGGAAGCTGCTCCGACGCTTAAACGTCTTACTTTTGAACTGGGTGGCAAAAGCCCGAACATCGTCTTCAATGACGCAGACCTCGACGCAGCCGCTGCCGGTTCTCACTTCGCCCTCTACTTTAACCAAGGCCAATGCTGTTGTGCCGGTAGTCGCTTGTTTGTCCAAGAAGATATTCACGACCAATTTGTGGAGAAACTCGTCAATATGAACAACGATCGAGTGCTGGGAGATCCGTTTTCAACTGCCACGGAACAAGGGCCGCAAGTCGACCAGGCGCAGTTCGACAAGATCATGGACTACATTGAGATCGGTAAAAGTGAAGGCGCCCAATGTTTGACCGGGGGAACAGCGGATGATGCGGGAAATTTATATGTTAAGCCAACACTGTTTGATGGCGTCACCGATGAAATGAAAATCGCGACCGATGAAATCTTTGGACCAGTGCTTTCGATACTAACATTCAAGGACACCGAGGAGCTAATTCAACGTGCCAACAATACATTTTACGGACTTGCAGCAGCCGTATGGTCACGTGACATCGGTAAAGCCCACTATGTAGCCGACCGCGTACGTGCCGGAACGGTGTGGGTTAACTGCTACGATGTATTCGATGCAGCTGCTCCATTTGGCGGTTTCAAAATGTCAGGACTCGGTCGCGAACTTGGTCAAGAAGGGCTCAATAACTACCTTGAAACTAAAACCGTAACCGTCGCTTTGGACTAGCTAACAGCTCCATTCGTAGCGAAGACGATGCAATTTTTACGTTTTAATGTGCGTCACCATGAGAAAACCTAAAAGTGCCGGTGGCTGGCAGGCCATCCGTTATGTGCTCAAGAAATCGTGGCAATCCGGCAGTATGTGGCGGATGTGGAAGGCGCTGCGCAGCCGCAACACATGCAAAACCTGCGCCCTCGGGATGGGCGGGCAACAGGGTGGAATGGTCAACGAAGCAGGACGCTCACTTGAAATGTGTAAAAAATCACTGCAGGCCATGGCCGCCGATATGCAAGGACCCATTGCCGATGATTTCTTCTCAACCTATACCATTGCCCAACTACAACAGTTTTCTTCCTATGACCTCGAACACGCTGGGCGACTAAGCCAACCTGTCATTTATGAAAAACATCCGACCGTCGATGACAGCGGTCAGGGCGACGATCAACATTTTCGCACGATTAGTTGGGACGACGCCTATAGACGCATCAACCAAGCCCTCAGTGAAACACCGGCGGACGACAGTTTCTGGTATTTCAGTGGCCGCAGTAGTAACGAAGCTGGGTTTCTACTGCAACTCTTCGCGCGGTTGTATGGCACGAACAACGTCAACAACTGCAGTTTTTACTGCCACCAAGCCAGTGGCGTTGGCTTGACTAGCAGCATTGGAAGTGGCTCAGCAACGGTCGTGCTTGCTGACGTGGAGCAAGCCGACCTCGTGTTCATCATCGGCGGCAATCCGCCGAGTAATCATCCCCGTCTCATGACTTCATTGATGCATGTAAAAAATGCGGGGGGTGAAGTGATCGTCGTTAATCCGGTGCGTGAGGTTGGATTGGTTAACTTCAAGATCCCCAGTAATCCCTATAGTATGTTATTCGGCACTCCCATTGCCGACCAATATGTACAACCTCATATCGGCGGCGATCTGGCCATGCTCAGCGGTATTGCCAAAGCCGTCGATGAGATGGGTGGCACCGATCTCGAATTCCTACGCCAATATTGTGAAAACAGCGACGCCTGGCTCGCTAGCATTCGCAAACTCAACTGGCAAGAAATCACCTACAAATCGGGACTCACAGAAGAGGCCATCCGCGACATGGCCGCTACTTACTGTAATGCCGAAAACGTCGTTTTCTGCTGGACAATGGGAATTACCCACCACCAACACGGAGTGCAAAACGTCCAAGCGATCGCCAACTTGGCATTAATGCGGGCCATGGTAGGTCGCCCTCAGGCGGGCCTACTACCGATTCGCGGACACAGTAATGTACAGGGCATCGGTTCCGTTGGCGTGACACCAAAATTAAAAGCTGCGATTTTTTCGGCACTTGAAAGTGAACTCGGCGTTTCACTTCCGACCACCAAGGGACTCGACACGCTCGGCTGCATCGAAGGCGCGGACCGCGGCGATCTCAAAATTGGCTTCTGCTTAGGTGGAAATTTATTTGGATCAAATCCCGACCGTGCTTTCGCTAAACAAAGTCTTCAGAAACTGAAAACCATCGTCTATCTCAGTACGACACTCAACACCGGGCACGCCCACGGCTTGGCCGATCAAACAATCATCTTGCCAGTTCTCGCGCGCGATGAAGAACCACAACGCACTACCCAAGAATCAATGTTCAACTTTGTGCGATTGAGTGACGGTGGTCCCACGCGGGTTCAGGGACCACGCAGTGAGATCGAAATTATCGCAGACATTGCTGACCAACTCCTTACGGATTCAACTCCCATCGACTGGAAGATGATGAAACAATCCGTCAACATTCGCACAGCCATCAGCAAGACCATCCCTGGGTTTGAAGCGATTGCTAAAATTGAAGAAGACCAAGGGGAATTTCAAATCGCCGGTCGTACGTTTCATCAACCACAGTTTGCCACTCCCTCAGGAAAAGCCATTTTACATTGTCATGAACTACCGGAGTTACGCGGCGACGACCAATCGCTGCGTTTAATGACCGTTCGCAGTGAAGGACAATTCAACACAGTTGTTTACGAACAACAGGATATTTATCGCGGCCAAGAACGACGAGACGTTGTCTTAATTCACTCCGATGACCTGCACCGATTAGGACTTGCCCATGATCAAATCGTGACAATCCAAAGCGAAACTGGTGAATTAGACAATATCCGCGTTCGTGCATATGACGATATTCGGCAAGGGAACGCGCTGATGTACTTCCCAGAAGCAAACGTCCTGATTCCACGCCAAGTCGATCCTCAATCACAGACTCCAGCATTTAAGGGGGCGTTGATTAAGATTTTGGTAACGTAAGCCTAATCCTCTCTTTGCCGTGCCAGGCTGAACCATGCCCGATCTCACCACCAACATTAAGCGATTTTCAGCCGCCACAATATTGTCCAGCGCGCTGCTGCTCTTTTTGATTCAACCCATCGTGAGTAAATCCATTCTTGGTTGGTTCGGCGGTGCACCCAATGTATGGACAACATGTATGCTGTTCTTCCAATCCGTATTGGTACTTGGCTACGCCTATGCACACCTGCTGAGTTCACTGCCAATGCGGCGTCAAGTTGTGATACATTTGTGCGTGCTCGTGGCAGCGCTGGTGACGTTGCCCGTCGTCGCCGATACATCTTGGCAACCAGACCCCTCGGCTAATCCGACGCTAGCGATTCTGCAGTTACTCCTGATTCACGTTGGCCTGTCCTACTTTGTACTGTCCACGACCGGACCCCTCGTGCAAAGCTGGTTCGCCCGTAGCCTCAACGCGGGAACACCCTATCGATTGTATGCTTTATCGAGTGTCGGTTCTCTGGTCGCATTAATTGCCTATCCGCTGTTTGTCGAAGTCATGTTCGATACCACCCGACAGGGCTGGATTTGGTCCGCAGGATTTCTAGGGTTTGCAATATGCATCACGATTCTCGGTCGATACTGTTTTCGTGCCGCTCAACCATATCAAGCAACTCAAGATAATGATCAATCTGAATCGACGGCACTCCTCGAAAAAACACCCCCGCGACAACTTCTAAAATGGATTGCACTGGCCTGCTTACCCTCAATATTACTGTTAGCCATCACTGATCAATTAACGCAAGATGTTGCGGTGACGCCTTTTCTGTGGGTTCTCCCGCTGGCGATCTACTTGCTGAGCTTCATCATTTGTTTTGATCGGCCCGCCTGGTTCAATCGCTCATGGTATGCAACTGCCACCGCTCTGCTTATCCTCATTCTTAGCTTGCTCTATATCCGCGAATCGGTCGATGCGTTTTTCGGCGTGAGTTTGCTGCAATCACTTGCGGAGAGCTTGATCGGTACCACGGCCTTAATGGCAGCTACTCTATTCGCCATTTGCATGCTGTGCCATGGTGAACTGTATCAACTCCGTCCCGTAAAAAGAAAACTCACTCAATATTACGTAGCGATTTCCATCGGCGGGGCCCTCGGCGGGTTCTTTGTCTCAATTATTTGCCCCGTCCTTTTCACTCAATACCATGAATTTCATTTGGGCCTCGTGATCGCCTTTAGCGCTGCTGCAGTCCTGTTGTTGCGATTAATACTTGATAAACCCGCCGTCACACAACTCGCTGTGGCACTTCCCGTCGGACTAGCATTCGGCATTGTTCTCGTAAGTCAATGGGGAATGACTCAGACTGACGCACTGGTCGCCACTCGCAATTTCTACGGTGTCCTGCAAGTCACCACGACCGCAGCGACGGACACCACACCTGCAGTTAAAGAAATGCGTCACGGTAGAGTTGTTCATGGAGCACAACTTTTGAATCCATTATTGCTGCGCGAACCAACGACGTATTACGGTCGAAAAAGCGGTATCGGACTCGTCTTCAACACACTCTATAACGTCGGCATATCAGGCACTCCAGCACCTTTAGACATCGCGGCAGTCGGACTCGGTACCGGAACCCTTGCCATATACCCAACCAACATCGATCGCATGACATATTTTGAAATCAACCCGGACGTCATACGACTTGCCAAGGAACACTTCACTTTCCTTCAATCCGCCGCAGCAAACGTAAAAACCACCACTATCGATGGCAGATTAGGCGTAGCAACATTGCCTCAGCGCTCAACCGATCTGCTCATTCTCGATGCCTTCAGCAGCGACTCCATTCCGACGCATCTTCTGACTGTCGAAGCGTTTGAAATCTATCTCGATCGACTGCGAACCGACGGGGTCATATGCATTCACATCAGCAATCAACATCTTGATCTAACCCCTGTACTAGCCGGTATTGCGGCTCGATTTGACCTTTCCATACGTACGGTTCAATCGCAAGGTAAGGTTACGACTACGGAAAGCACCGACGACGCACTATGGTGTATTCTAACTACCAATGCGGTTGTGCTAGCGTCCTTGGATCATCAAGTGTCCGTGAACAGAGTAGCACCGGAAAGTGCAATCCCACCGTGGACTGACCGCTACAGTAATCTGTTGGGAATTCTGAAATGAGCAACAATCATCAAATTCGCACATTACGATGGCTGTGTGCAATTGTTGCTGTCCTCGCAGTCACCGCGTTAATAACAGCGGCAAACCATTTCGGGATGACGGCATTATTTAACCGGGCACTACCCTGTTTAGTTTTTTGTACGACGATCGTTGTGTTGGTGACTGCCCTCGCGGGTCTGTTTGCACCGCAACAACGATTACAAAACCCGACAACAACACTATTTCAATTGGCGGCTCCCAGTCTTGATTTGATTGCAACAACTGACAACGCTGGTACAGGCATCTCAAAACGAAGTGTTTTGTTGATCAGCTATGCATTTTTAACGTTTGCGGTGGTTGCCAGTCGGTTCTATGTTCTTCATCAAGACCCAACCCACAGTGACCCCGCTGCATTTCTAAGGTTTGCCGAGGAAGTCCGTAGTTTCGGCGGTCCTGTGGAACTCGCCAAGCAACTGTACACCGGCCAATACATCCAAGCCAACCAACACCCACTGTTGATTGCCATCCTCTCGCTCAATCCAACTTTGACATTCGCCAAATC
>DTSG01000178.1 GCA_012965455.1 Planctomycetaceae bacterium
TCGCGAGCCGTTCCTTGAATGTTGTCATCTAACTGAACTTTCACGTTGAGTTATATATTGTCCCCATATCAAATCCATTATACTGAGTGACAATCCCCCGCGGCACTACACTTAGCCCCAAACAGCCTATTCCATGCTTGCCATTGCCAAAGTCCCAATCTGTCAGATCATCCCGCTTCCAAATCAAGCAACGTCATTCCAAATCGATGGCACGGAAAAATTGCGTTGGAATTTTGCCAGCGAATATTCCCGCCCTTTTTTTTATCCCGTAAATGGTCCTCAGGGGACTAGTCTCGTCCGTCTGGGGCATCCGGGCGCGCCCAACCACGACCACCATCGCGGAATCTGGTTTGCCCACAACGACATTGAGGAAATGGATTTCTGGGCGGAAGGAAAGGACAACCAAATCTTACAAACTCAATGGCTCGCCTACGAAGATGGCGACGATTACGCGGCCATGGCAGTACAAACGGAATTCCATGCGGGGCACGATCCCCTACCCATCATCCAACAACAAATAGTGGCCGTCATGCGACCCCTTGAGCATGGCCAATACACGCTAGAACTGCAGACAACGATAACTCCCACTATGGCCAGCCTGACACTCAACAAGACAAATTTCGGCTTTTTGGCCGTCCGCATGGCCGCTAGTATTTCCGCCCATTTTGGAGGCGGTACGATTACTAACCAAGGCGGCAAAACAGGCGAACCAGCGTTGTTTGGTAAGCCGGCGAATTATATCGATTACAGTGGTCCCATCCGAGGAACAAACGCCAGTGAAATCATTGAAGGCATTACGTATTTTGACCACCCCAACAATCCCAGCTACCCCTCCAAGTGGCATATTCGTGAAGACGGCTGGATGGGCGCATCCGTTTGCCGTGATGCCCCAATTACGCTAACCCCTAGTATGCCTCTGCAGTTGCGTTACCTGTTACATGTGCACACCAACCGCATTAACCACGAGATTTCCAAAGGGCTACAAAAAACATTCTTTCAAAGCCCCGCCTGGGAAGTGGTTAAGAGTAAACGCCGCCACCGACATCTCGACATACTACCTGTCGTTGGATAGTTCTTATCGTGTTCTTACTAGGTAAGCCTCAACGCCCGTCGCCGTGCACTTTCATCTTTACGCTATACAGGCCAGTTTTCGCCGTGATAAATAGAGTCGAATAGTCTTTACCACCAAAGGTCACGTTTGCTGGTCCCTCTGGTACGGCAATATTGCCAAGGTCTTTCCCCTTCGAATTAAACACGCGTACCGAGCTCTTCGTGAGATATAAATTGCCAAGATGATCCAGCGTCATGCCGTCGCTGCCCGATTCACAAAACAAACTCTTTTTGCGAATTTCCCCTGGTCCAGTAATGCTATAGGCATAGGTTTTGTTGCCCCCAGCGTCAGCAACATAGAGCGTCTTGTTATCCGACGTTCCAATAATACCATTTGGCTTTACGTGATCGTCGATTACTCGGGTTACCAGTTTCCCGTTAGGTGCAATGTAGTACACGTGAAAGCCATCTTGTTCCTTGCCGTCTTGGCTGCCATAGCGTGGATCGGTGAAATATACACCACCCCATTTATCCAACCACAGATCATTAGGACTGTTATATTTGCCTCCACCATAGCTGTCGGTGAGCACTTTGACTTTACCTTTGGGCGATTGGCTCGTCATACGCCTCGCGCCACCTTCACAAGCTAGCAGCGAACCATTGGTTGCAAAGTACAAGCCGTTTGCTCTGCCTGTGTTTTCGCGGTGTGTCTGCAACTCGCCGCCAATCGTCCAGATAAGAATCCGCTCGTTGGGGATATCTGTGAAATAGACATTGCCACGGTCATCTGCGGCAGGTCCCTCGGTAAATTTGAAGCCGTTGGCAAGCCGTTTGACCTCGCCGTCAACCAACTCCGCCAAATTATCAGTTTGAGCAATACAACTAGACGCCCACAATCCAACGGTAACGATCGTGCTCAACAAAATCCCATAACACCGCATTACACACACTCCATTTCCTTAAAGTAAAATCACGACACCTATCTATTCTATCTGCGCGGTCTGCAAAAACGTAGCGGTGGTAAATATTTGTGACCAATGGTTGCTATTGACACCAAATCCCCCCTTTTGGCATTATCCCGTTTTCGAATAGATGATTTGCCCTTTAAGGATTACTCGTATGCGACTTGCCCTGATTTGTTCGACTCTGTTACTCACACTTGCAGCAGGGTGTGCTGGCTTTGGCGATACGAATACCACCAATGAAACAACGACCGGTGCTGTGATTGGCGGAGTCACCGGTGCCTTGATTGGGGAGCACAATGATGACCCACTTGCCGGCGCAATCATCGGCACCACAGCAGGCGCACTGCTCGGAAATGCACTGGGCCAAAAGACCGAACGTATCAAAACCGATCTAGCTACTGCTGAGCAAGAATACCTAGAACACGCTGTGACCCTAAACCAGCTCTTAGAAATGACACAGGCTGGCGTTGACGATGCTGTGATTATCAGCCGCATCGAAGCAAACGGACCCGCCCAACAACTGACCACTGACGATATAATCTTGCTCAGCAAATCACAAGTCGCTCCGGCAGTTATCAGTACCTATCAAGCCCCCCCGACGCCGCGACTAGAGGATATCCGTACAGCTAATCTTGACCCGCACGGCCCTCATTATCCGTTCCCAATAGTCCCCGCCCCGACCACGGGCTTCAGTATTGGTTTCGACTTTGGCAACTAGGCCTTTTTAGCAATCGCTCGTACAACCGCGGCACCCATATCAGCGGGGCTTACGGCGACTTCGATTCCGGCTGCCTCTAAGGCTTTGACTTTCTCCGCAGCCGTACCTTTTCCCCCAGAAATAATAGCGCCGGCGTGGCCCATTCGTTTCCCAGGCGGGGCAGTGCGACCCGCAATAAACGCGGCAACTGGTTTTGTCACATGCTCGGCCACATATGCCGCGGCTTCTTCCTCGGCAGTCCCGCCAATCTCGCCAATCATCAGGATCGACTCTGTCTGCTCATCAACCTCGTATAGCTTTAAGAGATCGATGAATGACGTGCCTACAATCGGGTCTCCACCAAGCCCAACGCAAGTTGATTGCCCCAGGCCTTCGTTGGACGTTTGCCACACGGCTTCGTAAGTCAAAGTACCGGATCGACTCATCACACCCACACTACCCTTATTATGGATATAGCCTGGCATGATTCCAATTTTACACTCTCCTGGGGTAATCAATCCTGGGCAATTTGGTCCAATCAACGCTACATCTCGTTCTCGTACAATTTCGTAAACTCGAACCATATCCAAAACCGGCACACCTTCTGTAATCGCTGCAATCACCTGAATGCCGGCATCAATAGCCTCGAGAATGGCATCGGCCGTATAAGCTGGCGGAACGAAAATCATGGTCGCATTCGCTCCAGTAGCAGCCACAGCGTCACCCACGGTATTGAATACCGGGATCCCGTCTATGTCCTGTCCACCTTTTCCTGGCGTTACGCCACCAACCATTTGGGTCCCGTAATCACGGCAACCCCGTGTATGAAAAGTACCCGCGTTGCCCGTAATACCTTGGCAGATAACCTTCGTGTTTTCGTTAATCAGAATGCTCATTCGATTATTTCAATCTCTCTTCTCTGTCTATATTCTTCAACATCTTTTACTGTCGCATATCGGCGCGAATAAATCCGTCACCCAGAAATGGCCGCGACAACCTTAGTTGCAGCGTCCGTCAAATCCGTGGCCGTGATAATGTCAACGTCACTTTCCTCTAAAATCCGGCGACCTTCTTCAACTTCAGTTCCTTCGAGTCGCACAACCAATGGTATTTCGAAGCCGATTTCCTGTGACGCTGCTACAATCGCATTGGCAATCGTTGAGCAACGTGCAATACCACCAAAGATGTTTACAAAAATAGCCTTGACTTTAGGGTTTTTAAGAATGATCTCAAAACCTTTTGCAACAGTCTCTGCATTTGC
>DTSG01000179.1:0-27705 GCA_012965455.1 Planctomycetaceae bacterium
CCACATGACACCCAAATTAGATGGTGGCCCAGCGCTGTGCCAAATAGAAGTTGCCATCGAAGCGACTGAAACAGCAGAACAACTTGAACATCGACTGGCCGCACTCGGAGCGCCCGTTGTCATCGACGCCATTGAAATTTTAGCCAAGTGGGATCAAACCTCGACGATCGGTACGCTGCAAGACAAACAACTGGTCACCCAAGCGCCTCGACTTCACAAACAACTTGGTAACATTCCCTGGAACAAACCGGCAGCAGCCATCATCAACTTGCATCGTGGTCTGCGGCCGTGGCCCGGATGCTTTACACAATGGCAGCGAGAAAACGGTAAGCCGCTGAGGCTAATCATCACTGAAATGACACTCGCCGAAGATTCGTCCGCACATGTCGATATCAAACCTGGAACCGTAGTTGCCAATCCGAACAACGGCAACAGAGAAACGCTTTGTGTTGCTACGGGCGAGGGATGTATCAGTATTAGTCGCATCCAACCCGCCGGAAAACGAGTGCTGGATATTGCCGAATTTCTTCGTGGCTACCAGCTAAAGCCAGGTTCGCAGTTAGGTTAATCACCGGCCCGCAGCTAAATTATTTGCCGTAGTTGTC
This sequence comes from Planctomycetaceae bacterium, assembly GCA_012965455.1. GTDB lineage: Bacteria > Planctomycetota > Planctomycetia > Pirellulales > Pirellulaceae > UBA721. Next base: position 606 of record DTSG01000179.1, read on the forward strand.
TCCTGATCGGGGTATGAGACATGCAAATTCGCCGTGGCGATGTAGTTTATGCTGCCGGCGACTTGCCAGCTCAACACACGCTAGGTCAATACAACCGCCAAATTATCTCGGTGAATAACTTCGTCATAAGGACAATAGCCTAAGATTTCCTGAAATGCGGTACTCTGTTGTCCCCGTATTTTTTCGATCTCCGTAGAGTCGTAGTTCGTCAATCCGCGTGCCAGTTCAAGACCTTGGTCATTGCAAATCGAAATCACATCGCCCTTGGCAAACTCACCACTAAATCCAACAATCCCAATCGCCAGTAAACTCTTGCCCTCAGTCTCAATCGCTGAACACGCTCCGGCGTCGAGTACCACTGTCCCTTGCGACTGAGCCGAAAATCGTAGCCAGCGTTTCCAAGGGCTCAGTGTTTTACCTTCGGCCAAGAATAACGTACCGACTGATTCACCCGCCAAGATACGAGTAATAACATCCTGCTCATGGCCATTGGCAAGCACCACGTTTTCCCCTGCAGACGTCACCATCTTTACCGCCTGCAACTTGCTGTTCATGCCGCCGCGGCTCAGCGCGTTATTCGTATCCTCTACATAACTGAGGATCGTATCATCCACCGCTTCCACCGTCTCAAGAATTTCTGTTTGCTCACCATTTGGTGAACCCGTATAGAGCCCATCGACATTCGACAGAATGATCAGCAACTGAGCTCCAAGTAGATTAGTAACCAACGCCGCTAAGCGATCATTATCGCCGAACGTCGTTTGCAGCTCTTCAACCGCCACTGTATCATTTTCGTTCACAATCGGAATGATCTTTAGATTCAACAACTCTAATAGCGTATTGCGAACATTCAAATAACTCGCGCGGTCGTCAAGTTCGGTCGCGGTTAACAGTACTTGTGCAGTAATTTGCTGGTGCGTTTCGAACTGCTGCTGATAGGCTTGCATCATCTCGGTTTGTCCGACGGCAGCTACTGCTTGCAACACAGCAAGGTCCGTTGGGCGAATGTCCAATTGCAGACGATTCATTCCAGCAGCGACCGCGCCGGAGCTAACGAGAACGACTTTTTTTGACTGCGCGGCGAGCTGACTCAACTGCGCAGCCAAACTGGCAATGCGTTGCGAATCCAGTCGACCCTGCTCATCCGTTAAGACGCGCGTACCCACTTTGACAACAATCTTGTCAGCAGTCGCAGTTACTTCTTGTCGGACAATGTTATTCATGATTTCATCTATCTGGTTATGCTGGGTTCTAACAGACACGGACAATATCGCTCAATTAAATCAGCGTGTGCCAAAAGCAAGGCCTGCTTACAGCGTTTGTCCCGTCCAACGCTGAAACGCTTCGATGGCAAGAAATTCTGGGAGGCCCAAGTCATTGAATTTTTTGGCCGTTCCTTTATTGCGATCTTCGGCGCGTTGCCAAAATTCACGCGGATCTGAACCAGGAAACAGTGTTTCGTCCTTCTGGCTTTCATGCATAAAGATCGCTTTGCGTTTCTTCATAAGATGAGCCGGACTCAGTGGAACCGTAATATCAATTTCATGGATCGCATATTCGTGCCAGGCACCACGATACAATAACACGTCCGGCACAGCTTCGCCGTTGTTTAGCATTTGGTGAATAGCGCCCAAAATCACTTCTGCACAAACTCGATGCGTCCCATGGGGATCTGATAAATCGCCAGCAACATAAATAATGTCCGGTTGAATTCGTTGTAGTAAACTCACAATAATTGCCTTATCCACATCACCGACTGGTCGCTTTTCTATGGTACCGGTTCGATAAAATGGTAAATCAAGAAAATGTAAGTTTTCTTCATCACAGCCAACTTCGATCGCGCCCGCTTTTGCTTCACTCCATCGAATCAGGCCTTTAATCTTAAGTACCGCATCAATGTCGGGTTCCCCTGGTTCCTTAGTACTTAACGATTCACGGACTCGGCGTTCGACGTCAATTGACTTGTCGTTTTCAATGCCAAACAAATGATTATATTCAGTCACCAAATCTGCTATCCGCTGAGCATCATGATCGAACACTGCAATATTCCCGCTGGTCATGTAGGCCACATGCGTCTCGTGCCCTTCTTCATTGAGTCGAATCAGAGTGCCACCCATACTAATGACGTCGTCATCGGGATGCGGGCTGAAACAAATCACTTTTTGCTGACCTTCGACAACTTGACCATCATGAATCGTCGCTTGTAACCAACCAAACACTTTCAATGCCAAGACGTGTGAAGGCCCATGCAATCTCAACAACTGATGTAAATTATGATTGCGAAAATCATCATCCTCTAACTTGGACAGTGCTTTGCCTGTTTGCTCACATAACCACACCATGGTTCGGGTGATCATCGTTTCGTCCCACTGAACCGAATCGCTAGTCCACGGCATTACCACCTCTTGCATTTCGCTCGCCGAGGCTGGGTCTAAACAAACCATGGCATTGACGTGTTCTTGAAGTGCACTAGCGGGAATGCGATTTGTGATATCACCCTCAGCTAAATCACGCACAATGCGGGACTTGTGTTCACCAAGTGCCATCAGCACAACTTGCCGAGATTCCAACAAGGTACCCATGCCCATCGTTAAGGCCTGCGCGGGGACATTCTTTTCGCCAATGAAGTCACTTGCTAAACGCAAGCGAGTAATTGGATCAAGTACACACAGACGTGTGCGGCTACTCACACCGGAAAAAGGTTCATTGGCAGCAATGTGGCCGTTGGACCCGATTCCCAACAATGCAAAATCAATTCCGCCAGCGTCTTGGATCTGCTGCTCAAACGCTTCACAGTATTCTTCAATTGTTTCTCCGTCGGCTTCGCTATCAAGAATATTCACTTGCGAGTCTGGAATATTGACATGATTGAAAAACGTCTCTCGCAGTGACCGATACACACTTTGGACCTGATCTCGCGAAATCCCATAGAACTCTACCGACACAAAAGCGGACACGTGAGAAAAATCGAGCCCTTCCTCTTTGTGCATGCGAATCAGTTCTCGGTAGACTTGTTGCGGAGTGGAGCCTGGAGCAAGTGCCAACACAGCATTTTTTTCAGCCGCACTGGCTGCCCGCAGGACGTCGGCAATTTGCTGAGCGACTGCCACACTGGCGACCTTGGGGGTACTATAGACAACTACTGGCAACTTAGTATTAACTAACTGCAGCCCAGCGTCTTGACTTTCGTTAATGGTCTCTTGTGAACCCATGTCTATGACTATCCATCTTTCGTTGTGGCTCGTAGCGAAACCCAACTACTTAAAAACATCTAAACAACTTAGTACACTACCCTACATTACTATATTCTAGGTCATATTTTCGTTTGCGTAATGACCTTCCATCTAACGTTCTTTTAGAGAATCGCTTTAGCAATCGTTATAACCATTACCTCCGCAAAATTTCTTTATGACCATTACAGCTTGGATTGACCGTAGGACTAAAACGCCGGTCACTTCCTTACCCAACCAGACATACAACCATGAACATCATTATTCTCGACACCTATAAAGAACTTAGTATTCGCGGAGCGGGTTTCTTTATCCAAACACTTGCTTCCAACCCAACTGCCGTGTTGGGACTGGCGACCGGTAGCACTCCGATCGGAGTCTACCAACAACTGATCGAGCAATACCAAGCAGGCCAGCTTGATTTTTCAGCTGTCACCACTTTCAATCTTGATGAGTATATCGGCCTGCACCGAGATCACCCACAAAGCTATTACTCGTTCATGCAGCAAGAATTGTTTCAGCACATAAATATATCGCCGGACCGTATTCATGTTCCTTCTGGGGTAGAGGACAACTTTGGCGCGCATTGCCAATGGTATGAAGACGCGATCATAGCCGCGGGGGGTATCGACCTGCAGATTCTCGGAATTGGAACTGACGGTCATATTGCATTTAACGAGCCCGGAACAGCTCTCGGGAGTCGCACGCACCTGACGGACCTAGATCAACAGACCATCATCGATAATGCCCGTTTCTTTGATTCGGCGGATAATGTTCCAAGGCGAGCAATTACAATGGGTGTTGCGACCATCATGGACGCTCGTGAAGTCATTTTATTAGCCACTGGTGAAAATAAAGCTGTGGCAATCCAGGCTGCAATTGAAAGCCCTGTGGGCAGTGAATGTACTGCCAGCGCACTACAAAACCATCCTAATGTGACCTTCTTACTAGACCCTGCGGCAGCTTCGTTACTTACAAACCAATAAAATATCCCTCCGTTGGTTGAGAATAAATCAACCTAAACATAGAATACGTTTTTGGTTAACATAATTGCTTCATCTGTTTAACCATTTTGTATTTCGAATCTCATTATCTCTCACACCTAGCGCACTCGATAAAGCCCCTTAAGCCCTTTCTTGGCAGCAAACAATATCTATGAGTGAAATCCATCACGAATGTGGCGTCGCCGCAATTTATCACATGCCCTCGGATGAACCCAGTGAGTTATGTGTAGAGCAAGGTCCTGATGAAATATCTCGCTTAATGCCGCGCATGCTGTTGGACATTCAAAACCGTGGACAGCTTGCCGCGGGGATGACAACCTATAATCCCAATCGTGACCAATTAATTGATACCTACAAAGACATTGGTACGGTAAACGAAGTCTTCCGCTTAGCACACCGCGGGAAAAGTGAATCGCTGATGCAGGAGTATGCGGGACGAGCCGCTATTGGGCACGTGCGATATGCCACGTGTGGACAAGAAGACCGTAGCTATGCCCAGCCGTTTGAACGCCATCACATTCAAAAACATAAATGGTTCTCCTTTGCCTTTAACGGGCAACTAGCTAACTATGCGGAACTACGCGATAAGCTGCTAAGTGATGACAACCACCATTTAGCTCGTGAGACGGATACGGAAATCGTCATGCATGAGCTCTCGCGAGAGATGTCGGGAGACCGCAATCCTTCGCTAATCGAAGTCATGCGAAGTGTAAGCAAGCGTTTTGACGGAGCGTACAGTCTGGTGCTGCTCAATTCACAGGGTGATATGCTTGTGGCTCGCGACCCCTTAGGAATGAAGCCGGTTTGTTATGCCCTCCGCGGCCCGATGTTCGCAGCAGCCAGTGAAAGTGTCGCGCTGTTAAATATTGGGTTTGAGCCAGACGAAGTGAAATCTCTCGAGCCGGGTCATGCCATCACGATTGTAGATGGCAAATTTTCCGTTGAGCAGTATGCAGAAACGGTAGGACGAGCACACTGTTTCTTTGAATGGATCTATTTCGCCAATGTTGCCAGCACACTTGATCAGCAAAGCGTTTATTTATCGCGCACTGCATTAGGAGTTGAACAGGCCCGCTTAGAACGCGAAGAAAATCTCTTTCCCATCGATAAAGACACGATTGTCGTACCCGTGCCTGACACCAGTAAAGCGGCGGCGGATTCGATGGCCTATGAACTGGGAGTTCCCTGTCGGGAAGGCTTAATTCGCAATCGATACTCGGGACGGACTTTTATCGAAGGTGGCATAGATCGCCGAAAAAAAGCCGAAACAAAATACACTCCCTTGCGAGAAGTCCTGCAAGGCAAACGCGTTATCCTCGTGGAAGACTCCATTGTCCGCTCGACGACCATGCGAGTACTGTTAGATCGCATTCGAGATTATGGTGGCGCAAAAGAAATACATGTACGGGTCGCTTGTCCGCCAATTATTGCTCCCTGCTTTTATGGTATCGATATGTCAACGATCGGCGAGTTATTTGCGCCGCGCTTTATGGATGGCAATGAATTAACAATCGAGATTCAAGACGCAATGGCACGGGAATTAAAGGCCGATTCGCTGCGATATCTCCCCGTAGCATCCATTGCGGCAGCCGTTGGTTTTGACCGCTCTGAGCTTTGCCAAGCGTGTATTACTGGCGTGTATCCGACGCCGACTGGGCAACAGCTATACAGCATCGCTATCGACAATGCCAGCAATGGAAATGACACTGCACGAACGTACGAATCCGAATCAACCAATATCTAGCAAGGGCTCGCACCATTGCACGCTAAGTATTGGCTCGCACAAATTCGCTGCGATAAACAGATTCGTTATGCTTCCTCGTGCGACGTTCAAAGTGTGTACGGTAATCCATGTCAAATTCCGGCTGGTGTTCCTGCACATCGCGGGGCCCAATCAGCTCGTCAAACTGTGAAATTAGTTCCAATGTCGCATCAAAATAGTCTCGCACATCCGTCCAAAAATACAATTTCCCCTGCGGCTCGAGGATGCGCACAACATCGCCCATGAAGCCTGCGTTTAAAACGCGCCGCTTGTGATGTTTTTGCTTCCACCAAGGATCCGGGAAATAAACATGTACTGCGTGAACCGTAGCTGTCGGTATGTATTTATTGCAAAACAGTAGACCATCGCCCTGAAATATCACTGCATTGGCAATCCCAACTCGCTCTAATCGAATCGCCGAATACAAGGCGTACTTCTTGCGAATCTCCAACCCAATAAAATTTCGCGTGGGGTTTTCTACGGCTGCCCGATTCAGAAACAGACCTTTGCCACTTCCGAGTTCAATCTCCAGTGGATTGTCGGATCTAAATAGACCCTGGATATTCCACTTCGCCGGCAATGCCTCTATTTCGTAATAGTGATCCGACAAATCAGCTGCCGTTTTTTGCCGGGGTAAAGCGCGTCGTCCCATTTCACTTGTCTACCTATAGCACGGTTCGACTAGCACGGCTTACGTGAATCCAATTCGGCTCGTAATAAATCCACCGGAATTGGAATGCCACGAAGTGTGCCTTCACATGCCAGATTACCATTCACCACGCCTTGAAAATCACAGATGATCATGCGATTACGACGAGCTTTCACAAGCCGACAGATAATTACAAATCGTTCGCCTGGTATGACCGGGTCGCGAAAGCGGACATTGTCGAGTCCGCCAAAGCCTAGCATTTCGGATCCTAGTAAATCATGCCGTTGTCCAAAATAACTGCAGGCTTGGGCACAGGCTTCTAGCATGACAACCCCTGGCATCAGCGGCATTCCAGGCATGTGGCCGCGCACCCAGAAATCTTCGGTGGAAATATCTTTGTAAGCAACAAAAATTCCCGCCTCGATATCGTCATGTACGATCGCTGTTAACTGTTCCATTTCAAATCGCTGGGGGTTTATTTGACGAATATCGTCGATGCCCGCAACATGATTATCGAAATCGACCAGCGAAAGATCAATAAATAGGTCTTTGTCTGCCAAAATAGCTCTCTCTTTTACAGAACAATATCAGGTTCTGATATGTTTGCGTTTGGCCTTGCGAGCTTTCGAGCTAGCGGGACGACGGCCGTGATTGGCCTTTTTTATTTTGTGATGTGGTTTTGCCATGACTCTTTTCTCTCAGTCTAAATCTAATGAAACACCGTTCGTGTTACTTATTAGGTGAATAGGCGAGTTAAACGTAATAAATACGGCTGCACATCGCCCAAGTTACAAGTTCTCTAGAATATCACGCGATAGATAATATGCAAAGGCACAAACTGGGTCCGAGGGGGCAAATTACAGGCGAATTGGCGTACAAATCAAAGGGCAGACTCTAAATATTGCTTTGATAAGCTATCGCGAGAATTGGCCGAAATAGGCAGCATGGATGGCTAGTTTGCTCTATCCGCTACTGGCAAATCGTGATTCTCACGGCCGTGTATAGCATATATTTCTCGTAAAATTATGGGGGTAACCCGCCATTTTTCAAGGTAGCTGTTAGGCGACGCAAAAGTAAAATAAACAGCGTCATCCACCCTACTTCCAATAAGAGCCTGTGCTTTAATAGATGCGGACGCGCTCGGTTGGGTGTACAATTATTATTCTATCGAAATGTTTTCAATCCAATGTTCTTGTATCTCAACAACATTGTTTGCTACTACCTACGTTTAAGCTCATAAATATCATGTACCTAAAAATGGCTAAACGTTTGTTATTTAACACCAACAAACGCCTATTATGGAACCTCGCATATAAGGCGGGCTTCAAAGGTATTCGGTCAGTGCAAAAGCATAAAAAACGTCTTAAGAAGGGCGAGTTCTTTCCTCCGTTCCTTTATATATCAATTACCAATAGCTGTAACTTGCGCTGCCAAGGCTGTTGGGTTGACGTAGCAGCCAAGCAAGAAAAGATCGACGTCGCCAAGATGGACGACATCATTGGGCAAGCCAAAGAAATGGGTAACGCTTTTTTTGGCATCCTCGGTGGTGAGCCTTTTATGCATGGCGAGATTCTAGAAATTCTAGAACACAATCGCGATGTCTATTTTCAAATATTCACCAATGGCCACTTCATTACTCCGGAAGTCGCTCAAGAACTAAAGCGACTTGGCAATGTAACACCCTTGGTCAGTGTCGAAGGTAACGAGATCGTCTCAGACGAACGCCGTGGTCACTTACAAGTCTATAACCGAACAATGACTGGGCTGCAAAACTGTCTCGACGCCGGATTGCTCACCGGTGTCTGCACCAGTGTCTGTCAAACAAACTACGAGGACCTTGTGAGTGAAGAGTGGATTGACAACCTGATTGACCTCGGCGTGATGTATGGCTGGTACCATATTTATCGCCCCGTTGGCCCTGACGCCTGCCCAGAACTAGCACTCACACCCGAACAGCAAACCAATGTTCGTAAGTTCGTGGTAGAAACACGCGCCCGTAAACCCATCGTCATGGTCGACGCCTACCATGATGGTGACGGTAATGCTCTGTGCCCTGCCGCTACAGGTTTCACTCATCACATTAGCCCTTGGGGTGATATTGAACCTTGTCCGATCATACAATTTGCCACCGAATCTATTTATGATGAGCGACCATTGAAGCAAATATTTAATGAATCCGAATTTTTAGCAGACTTCCGGAAAGTTGCCGCGGAAAGTACTCGCGGTTGCATCGTCCTTGAACGCCCAGATTTATTGAAAGATCTAGCCGAACGGCATGGTGCGCGAGACACCACAATCCGTAAAGAAGCGCTGGCGGAACTCGACAAGATGGAAATTCGCCCTTCACAATATAACCCCGGCAACGAAATCCCCGAAAAGAACTTGGCCTATCGCTTGGCCAAAAAATTCTGGTTCAACGATTACGGTGCCTATACGCAACATTTCAAAGCCGACGAGTGGATCGATACGCGAACCGATAATCCACAAAAGCCTACGAAGTAACTCGCCGCTGCTGAAAAATAAGCCCTCCCCGTCTTTGCGATTGTCATGGCAACTACTACCGAATCCATAACAACTTCGCCTCTACATATAGCGTACAAGACCGCTCGTGATTATTTATTAGATCAACGTCAGGATAGTGATCATTGGACCGGGCAACTTGCTGCTTCGTCCCTATCGACTGCCACAGCCATCAGTACTCTAGCCCTCGTCCGACAACATTATCAGGCCACAACTAACGAACAATCAGATTTGCCGACAAAAAATCAACTCTCACAAACCATCGACAACGGCCTAGCCTGGCTCGCAAATAATCAAAGTCAAGATGGTGGTTGGGGTGACACCAACCTTAGCTACTCCAACATTGCCACAACAATCTTAGTCATCGCAGCTTTTAAACTGGCCGACCAAGAATCGTCTAACGTGAAATTACTACAAGCCGCTCAAGAATATGTCGACAACATCGGCATCGAAGAGGGGCTGCGAAAACGATATGGAAAAGATAAGACGTTCGCAATTCCCATCCTCGCCAATGCCGCGCTCGCTGGCATGGTGCCCTGGAAAAAGGTAGCAGCGCTCCCCTTCGAGCTCGCCTGTTTCCCAAACGCCGTTTATCGATTTCTCGGCCTACCTGTTGTAAGCTATGCCATTCCCGCATTAGTTGCGATTGGCCAAGCTCGCTTCCTCCATCGGCGCCCCCGCAATCCTCTAACATGGCTAGTCCGCAAACTCACTTTGAATAAAAGCCTACGTGTTCTCCAACGCATCCAACCAACGAGCGGAGGATATCTAGAAGCAATTCCGTTAACGTCGTTTGTGACAATGAGCCTGGCAGCTACCGGACGCGTACATCATCCGGTGACCACCCAAGGTGTTAATTTTTTGATGAGCACGGTTCGAGATGATGGTAGTTGGCCTATTGATTCGGATTTGGCGACATGGAATACTTCGTTAGCAATCAAAGCCTTAGATCAAAATGAAACAGATGTCGCCAGGCTTGACGCTACCGCATGGTTACTGAGTTGCCAGCATACAGAACGGCATCCGTATACGGGAGCTGATCCCGGCGGGTGGGGCTGGAGTAATTTATCTGGCGCGGTTCCTGATTGTGACGACACACCCGCCGCACTCTTAGCGCTGGACGCCATTCGCCGATCCGATAGTTTTTCCGCGATAGATTTCCCCCAATTGACCACGGTCGCCCTGGCCGGCGTTAAATGGATGTTGAGTCTGCAAAATCGAGATCATGGCTGGCCTACATTCTGTCGCGGCTGGAGCACCTTGCCTTTTGATCGCAGCGGAGCGGACTTAACGGCTCATGTATTGCGAGCCTTGAAGGTCTGGGAGCAAGAGATATTAGCGGCTGGTGGACCTTTTCATGGTAAAGCAGCAGAGCTGCAACAGCTTATCGAGAATGCTTTCGCGTACCTGCAACGAAAACAAAACGGTGATGGTAGTTGGTTTCCGCTGTGGTTTGGTAATCAAGATCGCAGCGATGAAGAAAATCCTGTTTACGGAACTGCCAAAGTCTTGTTGGCTTACCATGCGTGGGATAAATCTGACGATCCAATTGCGCAACAGGGATATCAATGGCTCGTTGACCAAGCAAACCGCGATGGTGGTTGGGGTAGCGGTGTCGACAAATCCCGCAATGCTGCCGGACAATTATGTATCAACCGCTCGGAAAGCGGCGTCGAAGAAACTGCGCTAGCCATAGAAACATTACTGACAGCCCCAAAGTCCGAATTAACTCAAAATACATTAAATAAGGGACTTGAGTGGATGATTCGCAGTGTAGAGAATGGTAGTTTCAAGGACTGCAGTCCAATCGGGTTCTACTTCGCAAAGCTGTGGTATCATGAACGTTTATATCCAGTCATTTTTACGGTTTCAGCTTTAGGTGCTGCAATGAAACGACTGGATCTACAACACAAACAGAACTAATCGAAACATACACATCAATCAAATGTTCAAGCATTAACCGGCTCTATAACATCGACACACATATTATCAACGAGTAAACACTCAAGGATTTTTGACTTTGGCTTCTGCATCATCAACTGGTGACGACACTCAGATACCAGCTGACATAACCCCACCAAAACGCAAATCGGGGCGCCGCAAAACATCTCACCTCAAACAGGTGCCAGAGCCGCAAGCGTTGCGCGATGAAATCCGTAACCGCTGTCGTGAAATTACTAGCAAGATTGATAAATCTCGTCCAATGACCACGGATGAGATGGAAGTCGTTGTACGACAAATCCTAGCCGATATGGAACTCGAAGAACATTTCATCGGGTGGACCATGGTTATGTTTGCCTCGGAATTCTGGCGAGACCAAGTAGCCGCTGTTCCACCATCGCGGCGATTGTTTCTGTTGCCACATTGTCTAAAACATGCGGAAGGATGTCCAGCTGATTACGATCAGTTCGGTCTGGATTGCAAAACTTGTGGCGCCTGCAGTATTGCTGATTTCCGCGGGCTGGCTGAGGAATTAGGCTATCGAGTCTTAGTGGCGGAAGGATCACCGATCGTCCTCAAGATTATAGTTTCTGGTTATGTCGACGCCGTCGTCGGAGTTGCTTGTCTCAACGTGCTTGAGAAAGCGGTCGATAAAATATTACTTGCCGGCATCCCTTGTATGGCCGTACCGCTGTTGTCCGATGACTGTCGTAACACTTCCGTTGATGAACAATGGGTCGATGAGATGATCCGCTTGGAATATGACAGTTCCACACCACAGACGTGTACCTACATGCATTTGATGCGAGCATCTGCGGCGTTGTTTGATCCCGATACGCTTGAAGAACTCGTCCCCCGTATTCGCGGATCGATACGCATCGACGAAAACTCCAGTGCGGCAAACTTAGCAGCCATCGACCCCATCGGTGCGACCGAAGCCGTTGCCTATGATTTCCTGAGTAAAGGCGGTAAACACTCACGGCCTTTTATCACTCTAGCAACCTACGATGCCCTGACCGGAGGGCGAGCAACACAACGTGACGGCGACAAGACAATCAGCGGGTGGACAAATTCGGTTAAACGCACAGCAATGTCGATCGAAACGTTTCACAAAGCTTCACTTGTCCATGACGATATCGAAGACGATGATCCCTTTCGCTATGGCGAACAAACGATTCATCATCGCTATGGAACACCAACCGCTATTAATATCGGCGACTATTTAATCGGCATGGGTTATCGCTTCGTCAGTACCGAATCAGGAACGCTCGGAGCAGACGTAACAGCCGATATTTTAGATGTTTTAGCAGAAGCACATACTCGCTTATCCGAAGGACAAGGTGCAGAATTATTATGGCGAGATGCCATAGAAAAACGCCTCAAACCCATCGACGCCCTGAAAATATATGCTCTAAAGACATCTCCAGCATTTGAAGCGGCGATGTTGTCGGGCATCCGCATGGCACAGCCCATCGATGAGTATCGACAACCCGTTAAACAGTTCGCCCGGAACTTAGGTGTCGCTTTTCAAATCCTCAATGACCTGTCGGACTGGCAAGGCGATGACTTCAATAAAATGGAAGCGGGTGGAGATGCACTTGGTGGCCGACCTACCCTGCTACACGCTCTCGCGCTAGAAACGCTCAGTGAAACGGAGCAAACTGAACTACTTGAACTAACAGCCGACGGATCACATTCACCCGCCGAGCGAATTCAACGAATCAAGAGTTTATACGAGAAAGCTGGAGTGTTTGAACTAGCGGATCGCTTGATCGACAAACACCAAGCTCGCGCCGAAGCGGTAGCCGATGATATCCATCCCGAGGACCTCCGTCGCTTGATGTATTTTCTCATCGATTCAATTCTGGAACGACCCGAAATCCCAGAACCACAAGTTACAACCATACCGCTGGTTAGCAATGAAGCAACCGCACCAGAAGTCGCGACGGCAGATACCATCAACGACTAACGCTAACAGCAACAATGAGCCGCTCGCCTGCCCACCTACTATCCCACCCGAAAATATTTAATTCTAAACCCGGCCTATTGTGACCCAGCAAATTCCAGCTCCGGATCTTGAAACTCTGCTTAGTCTTTTCTACCAAGACGCTGCTGAGTTTGGCATAATTGACGCGACCACTGCCGATGACATGCCTACGGTTGCCCAAAAATTATTGGACCACGAACACCACATGACGGTAACGGTCGAGGATCACCATAATTGTGAAGTCGATGTGCAGGTACTTGAAACATTGTTCACTGGGCAGGCTTACAGTCGCAAAATTTTACTAACCAAACAAACCGACAGTGCGGTCGTCCAGTTCGGCATCGTTCGCTTGAATTTTGAGTTCCTCGCAACCCATATACAACAAAAAATCATGGCGGAAAACACGCCACTTGGTAGAATCTTGATTAACCACAATGTACTGCGGCGGGTCGAATTGTCGCAGTTGTGGGAAATCCAAGCGGGTCAGGATCTAGCGGAGCTATTTCGCGTTTCGTCTGGCACAATCGTTTATGGCCGCACGGCGTGGATCTATTGCAATGGTGAACCAGCCATCGAACTGCTTGAGGTTGTCACCCCTGTACAATAAGACAACTACACTCAAATAACCATCGTCCCTACCTCTGTTTGAACCTCATGACATCACCCGCTTTTAAAGACGAATATGATTGCATCGTCATCGGCGCTGGACCGGGTGGATCTGCTACTGCCGCAATGGTCGCTCAAGCGGGATATCAGACGCTGTTGATTGAACGCGAAAAACTACCACGATTCCATGTGGGTGAATCGCTAATGCCTGAGGCGTTCTGGTGTTTTGAACGACTCGGCATCCTCGATAAAATGCGGGAAAGCGATTTCATCCGCAAAAAAAGTGTGCAGTTTGTTAGTCACAGCGGCCGAGAGTCCAATCCATTTTTCTTTGAAAAACATGACCCCCGAGAAAACTCTACGACGTGGCAAGTTGAACGAGCGGAGTTTGACAAGCTGCTGTACGACAATGCTGCCGAGCACGGCGCTGATTGTCGAGACGAAACACGAGTGTTGGATGTGCTTTTTGATGGTGACCAAGCAATCGGAGTGACCCTGCAAACAAGTGACGGTAACAGGCTCTCAATCGCTGGCAAAGTCGTTGTGGATGCGACTGGCTTGAGTGCCCTCTTGGCAAACAAAATGAATCTCAAACAAGACGATCCGGATTTGCGTAAGATCGCAATTTGGTCCTATTTTGAAAATGCCGAGCGAGAAACAGGCCCTCACGGTGGAGCGACAATCATCTTGCACACTGAGAAAAAGGATTCTTGGTTTTGGTTTATCCCGTTGCGCAATAACATTACGAGCATTGGAGTAGTCGGAGATCGTGAATATATGCTAGCGGGGCGCGGTAAACCAGAAGAAATTTTTGCCGAAGAATTGCGGTTATGTTCCGCGCTGCAGGGGAGGTTGGGCCAGGCAACGGCAACTGAAAAATATCGGGTTGCGCGGGAATTTTCTTACACGACGAGCCAACAGAGCGGTCCTGGATGGGTTCTAGTCGGCGACGCCTTTGGTTTTATAGACCCCATTTATAGTTCCGGTGTGTATTTTGCGCTGAAGTCGGGACTCCTCGCGAGCGATGCAATCGTCGCAGGATTACAAGCCGATGACATCTCCGGCGAACAGTTGGGGAATTGGATCGCCGGATACGGCGACGGAACCCAGTGGATTCGCAAGCTAGTAGCTGCTTACTACGTGAACCCATTTAGCTTTGGCCAGTTTTTGAAAATGCACCCGCAATATACGGGCGACCTAACCGATCTGCTAATCGGCCGCATCTTCCACGAAGGAGCCGGCCGCATTTTCGACGATCTGGACCCCGCCATCAAAAAAGCAATCGCCAGCGAAAACGAATAATTTCATAACAATCCATTCGTGCTAATTCGAGGTTGCAACATAAAAACTCACGGCCTGCACCCCTAGGTGTGGTCGATTACGTTAAACTAGTTGTTTGGCTGTGGTGACTCCAAAATTCTTTCAATGAGAATAAATCCTATGAATAAACGTTGTGGAAAATGCATCATCATCGGGCTCGTTTGCCTGCTGATCGTCCTGCATCACGATATCTGGAACTGGGATAATAAAGACCCTGTCTTTGGCTTCATGCCCGTTGCTTTGGCATGGCATGCCGGAATTTCAATCGGTGCCAGCCTAGTTTGGTATCTAGCAACTCGTATTGCTTGGCCCACGTTTGACGACGATGAACCGACATCCAGTATGACTTCCGAGGATGCATAAACATGACACAGCTAATCATCATCTCCATCTATTTAGCATTACTGCTAGGACTGGGTTTCTTCTCTAGCAAACTGTTCCGTGGCACGAGCAAGGACTATATGCTCGCGAGTCACAGTATCGGACCGTTCATGCTACTGATGTCCTTGTTCGGCACAACCATGACCGCCTTTGCGCTGGTGGGTTCAACCGGTGAGTCCTTCAAGGAAGGTGCGGGCGTTTACGGATTGCTCGCATCCTCAAGCGGAATCATCCACTCCCTCTGTTTCTTTGTACTCGGCGTAAAACTCTGGAGCCTTGGTAAAAAACATGGCTACACCACACAGATTCAATTTTTTCGCGATCGACTCGAAAGTGATCGTATCGGGATCCTGCTATTCCCAATCCTTGTCGGTCTGATCATCCCCTATCTGCTCATTGGCGTAATGGCTTCTGGGACAGTTATCAACAGTATCACCGAAGGCGCCTTCACCACTGCCTTTGCCCAATATGACTATGGTGTTCCACCTTGGCTGGCTTCGCTAGTCATTTGCCTTGTCGTGCTTATCTACGTCTTCTTTGGAGGGATGCGCGGAACTGCCATTGCCAATACCGCGCAGACAATTGTATTTATGATTCTCGGCTTGATCACGTTTGTCATCGTCTCCGATAAACTTGGTGGACTCGAAGAATCAACCAATAAAGTTCTTGCCAAGAACCCATCCAAAATGATACGGTCGGTCGATCCTCAGGATACCGACAGCTATGAAGACGGTTACAAAAAATGGATTGTGCTTGCTCAATACGAGTATGCCAAGAAACACAAAGGTCTAGCACTTGACCCCGCTGATGAGAAAGCTGCCATTGCAGCGTTTCCAATTGCTGGTCCCGCTGGATATTTGAAGAAAACACGTGGGCCAGCTATCTTTGCAAAGAAAGCTGGGTTGCTGAGCAACCTCTCGATTCTAGATCAGAATTTGGCGTTGTTAATACAAGACAACCGCTATGAAATACCCAACGACAAAGGTGTGCTGGATAATCGCATTTCAGATTCCAGTGTCATGGCGCATCATGAAATTATGAGCTTTCCGCGATTACCAGGTGCCGACCGTGAAGGCTTAACGATTTTCGCTCAGTTTGTTGGTCATCCCACTGAAAAGGCGGCCAGTGGCAAAGGCACTAAATGGACACGCAAGAAAGCCAAAGGCGTTTTCCGGGCAACACACTGGGCGCCCGATCCGCCACATGGCATGGACCCTTGGAAATTTTTGACCTATTTCTTTGTCCCACTTTCTGTCGGTATGTTTCCCCACTTATTCCAACATTGGCTGACAGCTAAAAGTGCCGCTAGTTTCAAGCTAGCCGTTGTTGCCCACCCGATTTTTATCATGATCGTCTGGGTGCCCTGTGTTCTATTAGGTGTCTGGATGACCAGTGCGACAGACCCAATTTCCGGGGCTCCTATAATCGCTGCGCATTTTCCCCCTAATGCGGTATTACCAGCAGCAGTAAAAGCACTGACAGGTCCATTAATGGCTGGGTTGTTAACCGCCGGAATTCTCGCGGCAATCATGTCCTCGCTCGATAGTCAATTTCTATGCGTGGGTACTATGTTCACGACAGACATCGTTTCGCATTATGCAGGTAAGAATCGTTTTACCGACAAACAATTGATCACGATTGCACGAGTGTTTATTGTGTTAATCGTCGCACTCACATATCTGTTCTCATTATTTGAACCGCGGCGCGTATTTACGCTTGGCGTCTGGTGCTTCAGCGGTTTTTCAAGCCTGTTCCCATTGATTTTGGCAAGTCTGTATTGGAAGCGACTAACCAAACTAGGTGCCTATGCGGCGATTTTGGCAGCCGCTGGATCATGGATCTACATGTTTGCCGATGCCAATTACGCAGCGAACGCCAACTATACTGTTTTTGGTGTAATGCCGGTTGCCACCATGATCACCTTGACCACGATTGCAATGATTGTTGTCTCGCTAATCACGCCCCCACCAAGCAAAGAAACGCTCGAGAAATTCTTCCCTGCAGAAAAGTGATTCCTGACTTCACGCGTTTATGATAATTCGTGTAATTTGTGGTCGTAATTCGTGGTCGTTTTTCTTCCATTTGCCCTTGTGGGCAACTGACCGTAACCTAGAATTGACTGTTTCCCTCCTCCATTTACCTACACGTGTAGGTTAGTCCAAGGGACTGGAACCGAGTCCTGGGGAGGCGACGAACGTAAAATAAGTAGTCAGCTAGCTGGCTCGTTCAGGAGTATGAATTAATGGCAGGTTTTTCAGGTAACAAGGCGCGTAAGCGTAGTAAAGTTCGATCACGATCACGCAAGAAAGATCCAATCTTTGTGGATGGCGTGCGCCCCCGTCCAATGTTTGTTGATTACAAGGACGTCGAACTACTCAAAAAGCTAATCAATCGACACGGTCGTATCGTTGGCCGTCGCAAAACTGGTTGTACAGCAGCAAGTCAACACGCTGTGACACAAGCTGTTAAACGAGCTCGATTCATGGCTTTGCTTCCCTACGAAGACGTCTGATCCGAGTCGGCAAATAGAGCCACCTAAAAACAAAACAAACGCACGATCCCGCAATTGATCGTGCGTTTTTTTGTACCAGAACATTACCCCGCTTCACGGCTTCCGAACTATAATGCACCCATGGCTGAGACATTCAAAACTACCAAACGTGTCGAATTCCGTGACACCGACGCAGCAGGCATAATGCACTTTTCGACCTACTTCACTTATATGGAAGAGGCTGAACATGAACTATTGCGGAGCCTCGGAACTAGTGTCGTCGTGGCTAATGAAGAACACTCCTTGAGTTGGCCTCGTGTCGCTGCAACTGCGCAATATACAGGCCCCGTGCGGTTTGAAGATGAACTCGAAATAGAAATTTCCATTAGCCGGCTAGGCACCAGCAGTGTCACTTATCAGCACGCGTTTAGCGTTGCTGGTAAACCAGTGGCTAGCGGCAGTATCACAACCGTCTTTTGTAAAATCACCCCTAGCCAAGCTCCGACTGCACAAGAAATTCCAGCAGAGCTTCGCACTCAACTCGAATCTTACCTGCAGCACTCGACAAACGAGTAACAACTATCAAATCCACCAGCCCGCCACGTACCCAATACCATGCCAGCGTATCTACAGGAACTAACGATTCGCCTCGCATCTTCACTTGGTCACGTTGATGATGAAACGCGGCAACGTCATACCGATTGGATTTGGAGTTGCCAGCAAAGCGATGGTGGATTTTCTGGCCGCGAAGGTGGCAGCGATTTATATTACACCGCATTTGCACTTCGAACACTTGCGATGACTGGCGAACTGTTCGGCGATCCCGCCCTCCGAGTTGCTCAATATTTGATCTCGCAGCTCAACACCGAGCAATCGATCGTTGACCTCGCTTCACTCATCTACGCGGCCACGTTGTTAGACAACGCTGCCGGCATCGACATCTATGAAAAAGCTCATCCTAATTGGCGTGATCAATGCTCTGATTATTTTGAAACGTTGCGCCGCGAAGACGGGGGGTACGCGCGGACAGCCGAGGGCGGTAGCAGCAGCACCTACACCTCGTTCTTAGTTTTACTATGTCGTGAATTGATTGAACGACCGCTGAGCAACCCCGAGCACCTGATTGAATTCATCATGTCGCAACAAAGTGATGAGGGCGGCTTCCGGGAAATTCAAGTGCAAAAGCGTGGTGGTACAAATCCCACAGCGGCGGCGATCGGTGTCCTCAAAATTCTAGCTGCATTGCCGGAAAAAGTTGTCACGCAAACCGTTGAATTCCTCGCAAAAATGCAGAATGATGAAGGCGGATTGCGAGCCAACTCTCGCATTCCGTTTGCCGATATTTTGAGTACCTTTACCGGTTTTTTGACGCTTCAAGATCTCAATGGCGATTCGCAAATCGATAAACAACGACTAATGCGGTATGCTAGTAGTTTAGAACAAGTAAGCGGTGGTTTTTTGGCCGGCGCTTGGGACGAGGTCTGCGACGTCGAATATACGTTCTATGGGCTCGGTACCGTGGCGCTGTTAACAAACCCATAAATTAACGACACCAGCGTATTTCAACTTCAAATTACCTGCAACATTATCACCCTAAGTAACATCTCAATATGACTACCCTAGTTGCTACAAATCTATCCAAACAATATCCCACTCGCGGTGAACCTCTGAGGATCTTACATGATCTTGATCTCGAGCTCTCCGCCGGCGAAAACGTTGCCATTGTTGGCCCCAGTGGCTCCGGCAAAAGCACGCTACTGCATATACTCGGTACGCTAGACACACCGAGCAGCGGGTCGATCCTGTTCGACGGAGAGAACCCCTTCACCATGGACGAACAGACTCTCGCCGATTTCCGTAATAAGAACATTGGCTTCATTTTCCAAGAACATCATTTGCTGCCGCAGTTAAGCGTCTTTGAAAATGTCTTGGTTCCGACGCTGGCGAGTGGTAAACCAACAGCCGCTGATATCGAACGAGCAGAAGATCTTATCGAACGCGTTGGTCTAACGGATCGCAGCCATCATCGTCCGGCGGAATTATCCGGTGGTGAACGAGAGCGAGTCGCAGTGGCTCGTGCACTGATCAACAAGCCGCTGCTACTGCTTGCTGATGAACCAACCGGTAACCTCGATCATGAAAATGCTCAGCAAATCGGCGAACTGCTGTTAGATATCCAACGCCAAGAACAAATGATTCTCGTCGTCGTTACTCATAGTCAGGAGCTATCGCAAAAACTCGACCAGCAGCTGGAATTATCAGCAGGTCAATTAACTCCGCTGGCGAAGTAACGCCCAGCAACATTTAAGAGATGACTTCATACTATGGTTCAATGGCAATTCATTCGTCGTAGCCTAATTCACCACTGGCGCATAAATTGCGCCGTGGCGTTAGGAGTTGCTGCAGCCACAGCCGTCCTCACAGGTGCCTTGCTCATCGGCGACAGCATGCGCGGCAGCCTCAAAGATCTTACACTTGGACGGCTCGGACAAATCGACGAGCTTCTCATTACCCAACACTTTTTTCGTGAACAGCTCGTTGCGGAACTACAAACTGAACCTAAATTTAAACAACACTACCTCGCGGCGACTGGGGCTATCTTGTTTCCGCAGGGGACCTTGCAATCCACTGATTCCGAAAATCAGGTGGACGTTGTCTCACCTGTAGCGGGCAATGTCTTGGTACTGGGAGTACGGGAAGAATTTTGGCGGCTTGATTTAACCGAGCGAGAAGATTCCATCCATCCCCTGGATGATCAAATTGTCCTCAATCAAACACTGGCGGACGAACTGCAGGTTAACGTAGGTGATCTTGTCACCTTGCGACTGCCAGACAATAAACAAGTCAGTGCTGACAGTTCTCTCGGCAACAAAGAAGGTCGCATTCGCAGCGTACCGCGACTAGTCGTATCGGCGATTATTCCCGCAACTGGATTTGGTAGATTTTCCCTGTCGCCCTCTCAGCAATCCTCTTTAAACGCCTTCGTTAATCTCGCAGGATTGCAAAAAGAACTGAGACAACAAGACAAAGTAAACGCCATCCTAGTTGCCTCTGGGAAAATCGATAACCCGCCCACTGAGTTTGCTAGTACATCGCTGCAATCTGCACTGAAGCCAACGCTCGAAGATTATGGATTGCTATTGAACGAGATTGTTTTGGAGTTTAATCCCAACCACAGTGATCCACAATCAGCAATGACGACTGTCGTGCGATACCATAGTCTTTCCAGTCAACGAATGATGCTCGATGATCCCACCGTCGCCATGGTTGAACAAGCGGGTGAAAATCAAGCACAATCTGTATTGACGTATCTCGCCAACGCCATGATGAAAGTGCCAGTCGCTGAGACACCCCAGCCCGCGGGTGGACCAGTCACTGAAAAACGCACGGTGCAACGCTACGGCAGCATCACACCCTATTCACTCATTACCGCTGTAGATTCCACGGAGGCACTTGGGCCGTTACTCAATGCAAACGGAAAACCAATCGTGATCGGCGACAATCAAGTTGTCATTTCCGATTGGCTCGCCGACGATTTACAGATCAAAAAAGGGGATTGGCTGCGGGTCGATTATTTTGACCCCGAAACGACACACGGTCAACGAGAAGAATATTTCATTGACCTCGAAGTCCTCGATATCTTATCGTTAACCGCACCCCGACGACCCTACACCCGCCGCAACGTCGCTTTGTTTGAAAACGCACCAACGCTGATAACAGATCCGGCGTTAACACCCGAAGTTCCCGGGGTTACCGACCAAGCGTCCATCGATGACTGGGATTTACCATTCCCCCTTGTTCATCGAATTCGCGGGCAAGATGACAACTATTGGAACAACCACCGCACAACCCCCAAAGCTTTCGTAAATCTAACAGTCGGTCAACGGCTGTGGGGCAGCCGTTTTGGAAAAGTGACCAGCGTCCGCTTTGCAGACGACAGTCGAACCGATTTCCTGGCGGCGTTATTGCAACAAGCAGCTCACAACGCGGATAAAGGAAATAATTTAGACATGCAATTCGAGGCCGTCAAACGCAATGGCTTGGCCGCGTCCAGCGGTTCAACGCCCTTTGATGGGTTGTTCCTCGGGCTCAGTTTGTTTGTCATTGCCGCGGCGCTGATGCTTATTGTTGTGCTGTTTCGATTAGGGATTCAGCAGCGCGCCAGCCAAATCGGATTATTGTTAGCTGTGGGACTCAGTCGCAAACAAACCATTCGGATGTGGGTCGGCGAGGGGGCAATCGTGGCGAGTATCGGAGCGCTAGTTGGATGTGGATTAGGCATTGGTTATGGGAAAATCATGCTGACTGGTCTCAGCACTTGGTGGGTCGATGCCATTGCCACCTCATTTCTAGAATTTCATATTTCCTCACGTAGTTTAGTGATTGGGTATTTGCTGGGTGTCATCATGTCCGTCGCCACCATCGCTTGGGCTATCCGCGCGACTAAGGAAGTAACTGCTTGCCGATTGCTAGGGGGAAATACGGAACCTCCGCTTTCATCAAACCCCATAAATCAAACTCGTTCCAAATGGATTGCACTCATCTTGCTGGCAGCAGGAATTTTGCTAGCTGTTGTCGCCGCCATGCCAGGTTTGGGCGACCGCCTGGGCAGCGAGGGACAGGCTGGTGCGTTTGTTGGGGGTGGCTTCAGCGTGTTATCGGCACTGCTGCTATTGATTCGACAGGTCTTGCGTGGCGGCTGGAAGGTGAAATCCATACGAAACATTTCACAACCTCTTGCTTGGCTCGCGGCACGTAATGCGGGGCGAAACCCCAGTCGTAGCGCGTTAACAATCGGTTTAATGGCAATGGCTACCTTTCTACTAATCTCGATGGGCTCTTTTAAACTTACACCTTCAGCAGCAGGAAAAGGTGGGTTTGATTATTGGGGATTAAGCTCGATGCCAGTTTACGAAAATCTGGGTCAAGACGATCTGCGGATTTCGGTTTTAGGGAAACAGCGTGCGGCACAACTGGAAACCGAATCCATTCAGTGTTTGCGGTACCGAGATGGCGACGATGCAAGTTGCTCAAATGTGTATCAAGCTAGGCAGCCACGAGTCTTAGGAGTGCCACAAACTTTTGTCGATCATTATGACAACGACGCAAACAGCACAACTACAATAACACCGTTTACTTGGGCTACGCAGGCCGGCGGAGACGCATTGCAGCAAAACCCTTGGCATCTGCTGGATTCCGATCTGCCGCCGCATGCTGGTACGCCAAACGATCCGATTCCAGTCGTCATTGATAAGAATACGGCCATGTATAGCCTGAAGCTTTATCTCGGCACAGCGGAACAATTTGACGTAACGTATGACAATCGTACCGTGACCTTTCAGGTCGTAGGCTTGTTGTCCAATAGTATTTTGCAGGGCAGTTTGTTAATAAACGAAACAGATTTTAAAACTGTTTTTCCGAAGGTCAGTGGTTATCGATTTTTTCTTGCGACAAACCACGGTAACAGCCAGTCGGACACAGTTTTGGAAACTCATTTTAACGACCAAGGACTCGATATGCAGTCCACGCAGTCGCTACTCGAAAGCCTGCTCGCTGTACAGAATACCTACATCAGTGCTTTTCAAAGTCTAGGGGCGTTAGGTTTATTATTGGGTACGTTTGGTTTAGCGACCGTACAGTTACGTAGCATATTAGAACGGCGCAAAGAATTGGCGTTGCTGCGGGCAGCCGGATTCGGCGGACGACGGTTAGCCAAGATGGTACTTTGGGAGAATCTGGTGCTGCTACTCGCTGGTCTTGCTACAGGCGTCTTAGCGGCTGCCTTTGCTGTAGTGCCACACATAATCTTCACACAAGCGGCACCGCCGGGTAGCGATCTTGTGATCATGATCGGAATTATTCTCATCGTTGGAATGGTCGCTGGGCTGGTTGCTGTGCGAGCAACATTGCAAGCACCTTTGATTTCGTCATTACGTGGCGAATAACTCGAAATTAAAAACATGAACGATATAAACGCTAAAGTTGCTTTTGCTATTTGTGCTCATCCGGACGACATAGAATTTTTAATGTCCGGAACATTGATGCGATTGAGGCGAGCTGGCTACGAACTACACTACCTGAACATCGCCAATGGCTGTTGTGGCAGCACAACACATGATGCCGTGGAAACAGCGGCGATCCGACTGACTGAAGCACACGCCGCGGCCAACTTTATTGGTGCAACATTTCATGAGCCGTTGTGCAACGATCTGGAGGTGTTTTACGACCAGCCAACTTTGGCGAAGCTAACCGCAATTATCCGCAATGTGGCGCCCGATATTCTACTGACGCATTCGCCAACGGATTACATGGAAGATCACACGACGACATGTCGACTTGCTGTAACCTCTGCGTTTTGTCGCGGCATGCCTAATTATCCCACCACACCCGTCACTGCGGCTATAGAAAAACCTGTTACGGTTTATCATGCGCAACCCTATTCGCATTATGATCCGCTGGGTGAATTGATCACTCCCAGTTGTTATATCGATGTAACTGCATTGCAGCCCCGCAAGCGTGAGATGTTAGCGCTACATCAAAGCCAAAAACAATGGCTGGACGAAAGCCAAGGGCTCGATTCATACCTGAACTCAATGCAAGATCTAGATCGACAACTCGGAACGATTTCCGGCAAGTTCGAATACGCCGAAGGCTGGCGCAAACATAGCCACCTCGGATTCTGTGCACCTAACGCCGACCCGTTATCCGCGGCGTTGGAAATCGATTCGTAGGGGCCCCCTAAAACCCAGCTAAAAATCCCCTACGTACCTTGGACACACCCGAACCATTCAATTTGCCGGCGGGGGCAATAATGATAACCCTGTTGCTCGCAATACGGTTTCAGCCAATCTTCACGCGCGGCTAGTTCTGCTGGCGACGTTCCTTGCGGCATCAAATATATTTGCCGCAACGAGAGCTCGGGGAATTGTTTAATATAGGCGGAAACTTCATCCAAATCATCTTCACTATCGATCACGAATTTGAGCTGGCATTGATGATCTTCCAACAACTGGCGGATCACATTCGGGGCAAACCGCGTGCGTTGATGTCGCTGATGCCAATATGGGTGTTCGTGGATATTCGGGGCGCTGTTGGTAGTCTTGGGGCTGATCGACATCAAATCACATTGTAGAGGTAGATATAAAGTGCCGGCTGTTTCAATCGTGATGTGATAATTCTCGGCTCGCAATCGATCACACAACGGCAACATCTCGGAGAACAACATTGGTTCACCACCAGTCAAGACAACATGCTGGCAGTCCCATTGAGACAAACGTGACATGATTGCGTTCACGGAGATATCTTCACCGATAGGATCCCAAGACGTATAGGGTGTGTCACAGAACCAACAGCGTAAATTACACCCACTAGAGCGCACAAACACGCTTTCGGTACCCGTTAATGAGCCCTCGCCCTGAATCGATCGATAAATCTCTGCTATTTTCACCGCCACATATCTCCGTGTACCCCCCCTTTGCCCTTCTTTAAACATCATGACACAATAAGGGGAAATCGAGAAGGAGTAGAATTTGATGACTATATCGTACACACCAGAATCACGACGTGAATTGTTAGAGACTTTTACAAACGAGTTTCCACACCGTGATTACGAAATCGAAATTATTTGTCCGGAATTCACGTCGGTCTGCCCGAAAACGGGGCAACCGGATTTTGGGGAACTGACGTTCAACTATATCGCCGCCGAGAAATGCGTCGAATTGAAAAGTCTGAAGAATTATCTGCAAAGCTTCCGCAACGATGGGATCTTTTATGAAAACGTCTCCAACTCGATTCTCGACGACCTCGTAGCCGTACTCGACCCCACGTGGATTCAACTTACAGCAAAATTTAGTGCCCGAGGTGGCATCTCCACAAATGTAATTGTCGAATGGGCGCAGGACGAAGAACTGTAATCAAGCAACGAACCTTTCCACCATTCGCGGCTCAATTTGCGGTCAGATATCCAATAACTCAGCAACATCATCAACAGCCGCTGCGAGTGACCTAGCAGCCATCTTAAAATTCGTATGATTCGAGATCTCCAAGTGGATCTCCTGAAATAAATCATTCGCCTCGCGCAACCTGCGGAACTTCTTCTTGGCTTGCTTCAAATAGCTCTCGGCATCGTCATTGGCATAGTGACTACCAAGCGACAAAGAATAATCGTAGAGTCTGCGGTGGACTGTTCGTAATTCATCATCGTCCTCAGCTTCGTCGCTATGTTTTAGAAAAGTACGAACCATCCACACATGGCTAAGTATTGTGTCGACTTGGAGCATTAGATCGTGTGCGCTAGTCATAGTATTCCCCCTATTCGACGGCATCGACCTCTGCCAAGTCATTGGAGCCTTCAGGTGCATCGACGGGCGCGGCAGGCTTGCTCGGTTTGGGGGCATTCACGAGTGTCACGATCGCGCCAATGATCACCGTGGTCAAACTACCATAGAACATACTCGGCACTTCGCCCACGACTTCCATTTCCATAACCGAAATAATCGTATTGATAATCGGAGCACCGCCAAATACTAATGGCATCACAAACACCGGCTTGCCCCCAAAAGTGAACGACAGAATAATACCAAACGCTCCGATCGCACCAAATACTCCAGCCAACATAGAAAAAGACCAACCACCAAGCGTCGTCTCATTGGGAAAACCGTTTTCACTGCCGCTCATGATCAGAATCGGAATAATCACGGCGATGGCAAAATAAGCAAGGCCCACACACAACAACGGCCGTAACCGACTACCTTCCATGTAGTGCTGGCTCTTGTGAAGTAGCGATCCGTAAGCCCCCCAGCACAAGACGGTTAGACTAATGCCAATAACGATTAATAATAGATTAGCGTCGGCAGAAGCCCTTGCTACGGCGGTTGCGGAAACAGGCTTAAAGGCAAAAACACCGGCCGCTCCGAGAGCCACCAAGATGATGCCCAGATAAAACCCCGGTGTCATCTTATCAAACAGTTTTCCCATCCAAATGGAAACAAACGTATTTACCACGGGTGCACACCCAAATACGATCGGCATGACATATACAGGAGAACCGCCATTGGTTAAGGCAGTGATAATGCCCAAAGCTCCTAAGGCGCCGCATGCACCGGCACCTAATCCCCAGCGAACACCCCTTGTTGAAAATGCACCCTGTTCCCCTTTAGTCCTGAGAATATAAATAGGAACGATCACCGTAATGACAAAATACGCCAAGA
>DTSG01000179.1:27731-35614 GCA_012965455.1 Planctomycetaceae bacterium
CCATACCCTCTTTTCCATGGTGCAGTACGGGGCCATAAGAACCCCAGCAAATAACGGTAATTAAAGCAAAAGGGATTGATGTCAGAATTCCACGCATGGGAAAGGTCTCTGTTCTTTGCTAGCAGGTGAGAGTGGGAATTGAATAACTTCTATTAGCACCTAGTGTACCATTTTAGCATCAACAACGGACAGAGAGCCACTTGCTCCGCTTCAAGCCGGTGAACGACCACAATACGGACAGTGATCAACATCTTCGTCGGCAAATACAATGTCTTCATCATCATTGCGATAGGCGGTTGTTAAGCGGTTACCACAATCGAGGCATTTATGTTCCCACGAGTGGATTTGCAGTTCACCCTCACCAAAGAAATTATATTTGCATGTCAAACTCGCACTGCCGCACTTCTGGCAACCGCCAATGGTTTGAATATCTGCCATCTCTTTACTCGCTAACGCACAAAACTCAATAGACTAAAATCCCCGGGCAGCAATGATGTCGTTGAAGTCACGCAAGTGGTAGTCAATCTTTACGTAATCCAACACATTACAAAGGCCCCGTAAAGCGACGCCTAAACCGTCAGGACCGCTGAATCCACCAAACTGACCTCCACCTTTCACATGTGGTTCAAGATCCAAAAAGACTCCTGGGATTCCACGTTTGCTCAAACGACGATTCATCGTAGGTATATATTCACGGAGGTCCCGCAAGATCGCTTCATGACCACTATCGCCAATGTCCGCGGGTACAAAATATTTCAACGCATCTTCGTCCACATGCCCAACTCGATTGACCGGCTCTGGATGGCGATAATCTTTGATGTGCATCCAGCCCATTCCTTTTTTCATCTGGTAATAGTGCAGGAATAGTTCATCGGAAGAATACCCCTGGGTGACAATATTTGCCGCATCAAAGATCGTGAGCATCGCTGGGTGGTTCACTTTTTTGTGTAGCAATTCCAACGTCGGGCCACACTGTCCAACTAGGTTCGCTTCCACTTCGAGTCCAAACGTCAGACCATTGCGGTCACACAACTCGGCAATATCGCCTAACTGATCAACTACCTGATCGACGTAGTCATAGGGACTTTCTCCGCGCGGATGATAAAAAGCAAAACCTCGCATGAGTTTAGCGCCAAATTCATTTGCTAAATCACAGGCTCGCTGAACATCGTTCTTAAGATATTTTTCGAATGGAATGTATTGGTTATGGGTTCCATCATCTACGTCGAGCAATTTAACTTTACCAATGGGACTCCCCAACGACGACACACTTAGACCATATTCGTCCTGTTTTTTCTTGACGTGCTTCACTTCGCGTTTGTTCAGCAACATTACGTTCTTGACTCCATTGCCGGCGTCGATAAACCGGATGGTGTAGTACTGTAAACCTAGAGCGGCAAATGCCGAGAACTGCTGGTCGACTGTTTTTTGGTTGGCGGCTTCATCCGCAAAGCCGGATAATATTACACTTGGGTTGTCGCTCATATATACTCTTAGAACCTGTTGATTAAAATAACTTAGGTAAGGTGAAGGTTCATTTTGGAAAACAGCACCCCACCGTGCAAGAGGGTGCAAATCGGCTTAGAATAAAAGATACCACTATTCATGGTGATATGTAGAACTTTGGGTATCTTTGAGCAGAAACGATGGGGATGAGTCAAGCAATGGTAAAAATTCAGCAACTTCACGGCGGCATGGTTGGGATGGGGATGATCTTCGAAGAGACATACCGCCCATTTTTCGAAAACGCATACCAGCACGGAATTCATGATTCTCGAACAGGCATCATTTCACTCGACATCGCAGCCGTCGCCAGCCGGACGGGGAAACGTGCGGCTCAGTATAAGGAATCCGCTGGCGATCGCATCAACGACTTCACTAGCTACGTCGAACCCGACAGTATGCAACAACTGTTAGCCCATGACATAGATTTCGTTTGTGTAGCCACTCCCGATGATCGGCATTTCGATGCGGCAATGGCTGCCATCGCTGCTGGCAAGCATGTCCTGATCGAAAAGCCATCCGTCCTCTCTCTACAAGAACTTGACCAGCTAATCGCTGCCGCGCAATCCGCGGGCGTTATCTGTAAAGTCGTCTATCACAAGTTGTTTGACCCTGATCATAAAAAACTACGCACCCTAGTTCATGACAACATCCTGCAACACGTCAACAACGGCTATTGCACACTTTTAGAACCCAAAGAAATATCTGGTGCACAATTCGCCGAGTGGATTCAAGGCCGCAACCCTGGTACTTACGTCGCCGTACATTACATCAAGCTCATCGATTTCACATTCGGGGGAAAATTGAAAAGTGTCAGCTGCACTGGGCAACGTGGTCTCGTCGGCGAAGCACATGGCAATACGTGGGACAGTGTCCAGTTGCAAATGATCTACGAATATGAAGGTGGCCGCGAGGCGGCCTTTGATATTCATACCAGTTGGGTAACACCAGATAATTTCCCAGGCTACGTCGAGCAAGAGGTGCAATTTCGCTTTGACAACGGAGTATGGAATGGGCACAGCCGCAAACGTGGTGTGGAATGCACGGTCGAAGAAAAAACTCCGCACATCATGAAGAACTCGATGAACAATCATTACAACGGTACATTTGTCGAACCCAACGGCCGCCGCAGTCAGCGTGGTTACGGTATCGAAGTTCTAGAACAATTTGCGCGAGAAGTTGCGTTTGTTAAGAATTCCGCAGGTCCCGACGACCAAGCTCTGCGGCTAAAAGAAATTCAAGCACTGAACTACAATGATATTTCAGCCGACCGACAAACCGTGGCGACAGTCCAAGCGATGGAAGCGATTTTAGACGAACACGCCGCCGGCAATCCAAACTGTATTGTTAACGTAAACGATCCACAAGGCGGACTTGTCATGTACTCGCTAGGCGTCCGCGAAGGGAAAGTACTTTACGACGGCCAAGTTTGACTGCCACTGGAGACTCGTTAAACCATCATTCAAAACATCCATTTACCACAGCACCCTTGAAGTAAGTCATGAAACCTGCTCAACCTATTCAATTTGACAACGAACCACAAAGCAACGAAGTCCGCGCTCAGATTTTGGACCAAGAACCATATGCGACCCGTACATTTACGCCAAGCCAGTGTGTTATTAGCTACAGCGCCGGGAGTTATCATTACACTCCGGAAGGCCGCAAACTTGCCGACTTCACATCTGGCGTCTTAGTCGCGAATCTGGGTCACAATCCAGTTTCTTGGTGGAACCGCGTTCAAAAATATCTTGGATTAGACGCGCTAACCGATAGTGGCGAATATGCAAAGTGTGTACCACTCACCGCCTACAATGCCATCACAGAAATAGAAGCGACAGCGAACCAGCGGCTCATCGCAAGCCTGCAATCCGCGCCAGGCGGTTCACGTATTAATCAAATTATGTGGTCCGCAAGTGGTAGCGAAGCGGTACAAAAGGCACTGTGGGCGGCCATGAAAAGAACTCCGGGCAAAGACATGATCATTGCCACGCGCGGTGGATTCCACGGCAAGAAAGGCTTAGCCGGGGCAGTCACGGGTAGTGAACAAGATAAAGAACGCGACGAACGAGTGCGATTCATGAGTTTTCCAAAGGCTGAGTGCATTGATATTGAATCTCGCAAACAGCCACTCGACCTGACGTCATATCAAGCCGAACTCGATGCCCTCTGGAATGAATGCGGCGACCGACTGTGTTGCATCATTACCGAGCCCTACCTCGGAGGCGGCGGTTCTCTGCATCCACAAAAAGAATACCTGCAATTACTACAACAATTTTGTCGGGATCATGACTTGCTATTTATTTTGGATGAAATTCAATCAAACTTTGGTCGCACGGGGCCAATGTATGCATTCACACATTACCAAGTCGAACCAGATATCGTATTGCTCGGTAAAGGACTCGCCAACGGTGTGCCTGCCAGTGCGGCTGTCGGGCGCAGTGACGTTTTTGAATGTCTGGATTATGGCGAGGCCTCTGATACATGGAGTGCGAATCCACTTACATCCGCCGCGGTCGTCGCAACACTAGACGAATTTGAACAAAACGACGTGATTGCCAAAGGCCTCGAATTGTCTGTGGTTATCGAAGCAGGTTTAGTTCGACTAAAAGAGACTCGAGTAATCGCTAACGTCCGCGGTGAGGGTTGTGTTTGGGGTATTGAATGTGCTGACATCGGCGACAAACCAAGTGACGATGTTGCCAATGATGTTATCCGCGCATGCTATGAAGGCAATGCGGACGGGCAAGCCATTCACTTGCTTGGAGCCTTAGCTGGTAACGTGATCCGCATCAGCCCGCCACTAACTATGAACGTCGAAGAATGCCAACACTATCTCGAGGTGATGTATGACATCTGCCAGAGCTTGGCTGAATAGTCGACAGGCCATCACCAACTAGAATTTTTTATTCGCCGCTGATGCGAGTGGCTACTTTGACGTTGACCTTGTATGGTTTGCTATTACGCAGCAACAGTAGTGAAACCTCGCGACCAACTGGAGTCAGGCTGACTAAATTCGCTAGATGGTCATCATCTTCGATCATAGTTCCACTGTAACTCAACAAAACATCATTCGTTTGCAATCCCGCTCGGTTCGCTGGTGATCCGTCAGTGATTCCCGTCAGCCGCACGCCGCGCGCATGGCTTAATCCTAATTTTATCGCCGTCGCATCCGTAAAATCATGATCCATACGTATACCTAGGTATGCGTTGGCGATCGCACCGCCAGATTCCAATCGACGAGCAATCACCATCGCCATGTTGATTGGGATAGTGAAGCCGATCCCTTCGCTTCCTCCGGAGTTACTAGCAATCGCCGTGTTGATGCCAATCACTTCACCACGTAGGTTCACTAACGGCCCGCCACTGTTACCGGGGTTAATCGAAGCGTCCGTTTGCATAAAATCCTGAATCATCACTCCGGCAGTGCCCAGTTTGAGGTCCCGCCGACCCTTTGCCGACACGATACCATAGGTGATGGAATAACTCAGGCCAAACGGACTTCCAATCGCCACCACAAAATCACCGATCTCCATCTTGCTGCTATTGCCGATTCGAGCGGGAATCAATAAGTGCGATTCCTTAACGGTAACCAACGCTATATCACTCGAGGGGTCGGAAGCAACTTTGAGGGGCGTTAACCTACGACCATCTTCTAGTGATATTTTGACTCCATCAAGCACCGCCGGAAATACTACATGGCGGTTAGTCAAGATATACTTTTTCGAACCAATCTCAATCGCGAATCCGGAACCCGCTTCTTCAACAGTGCGGCGAGAATTTTTGTCCACTAATTTCCGCGTTTGTATATGAACGACGCTCGGCTTCGCGAGCCTCACAACTTGCTTGAGGATATTGCGCTTGTCAAAGGCCTCGGCATCTTTGGCAAGTTGCTCGAATAACCGTGCTCGAGCATTGAGCGTCACCGAGATCGGTTGCTCTTGGGCTGATACAAAGCCGAAGTTGGTTAGGCTCAGCACTACACACAGCGTTGCAGCGCGACCCCAGCAGCTTTGCAATACAGGTAAACCTAGGCTGCTCGCCAGGTTCCCACCCCCCCATTTTTTCATGTATTTAATCTTCTTCGGTAGTGCAAACTATTTACTACAGACACTCAAACAACTCTACACTTAGCTGTCGCTATTGATAGACTTCCGAATTCTCGTCACTACCCCAATCCTCGCCATGAATTTCTTTGTTCGTCTGGCAATCGATGCAATTCGTCGCGTACGGCAGTGCTTGCAAGCGAGCGAGCGGAATAATTTTTTCGCAGATTTCGCAGAGCCCAAAACTTCCGGCTTGCATCTTCTCTAACGCAATCTCAATTTGACCTAACTCTCGGTTTTCAACCTCGGCAAGTTGCGAATTAAGTTCATTCTGAGCTGAGTCTAGAGCCACATCGACAGCATCGCCCGATGTTTCACGGAGATCGTTGAGATCGCTAAAGTCACCAGCAAGCGCTTTGCGCATAGCATCACGACGTTTTTCGAGAACCTTTTTAAGGTTCTTTATGGCATCTTTACGGGCCATTTGATTTTCCTCTTTTCAAACAGGTGCTTAAACAAAGATAGGCGGAAACTGTGTCATATCAGCGTACTATTGCAGTGCGTGCTATCACGCGCGCAAAACCGCCAAGATGAAATGTAATTCCGATTATTCCGGTTGTAGTGGAATAATCGACATTTAAGACCTGTTCAAAATAGGTTTTTTCAGCAGTTTTTAAGCGGATTTTGTCCGAACAACGTCAGCGACGACTTGTAAAAGAACCCATTTGTTCCAATTCGCGTAATTCGTGCAATTTGTGGTCGTCATTCGTGGTCAGAATCCCAGTTGCGGATCCAGATATCGTAAAACAGCTTGTTTCACTGCGGTGACATCGACCACTCGGGCAACATCCATATTATTGGGCCACTGACGTTTGCTGCGCTGGTCAAACAACGTCGCACCACGAGATAGTTCCCCACCTACTTCGACCTGACCAGCCATTGAAACCAGCTCGAACAATTCGGGTTCAAGCAACTGCATTAATGCTACAACATCGTGAATATGAACGCTTTCCTGCCCCAATCGCTGACGATAGTTGCGATACAAATGTGGTAAAACCTCTCTCAAAAAACGTCCGATTCTAGATGTTTTATCCGGCAGCTCTCGTAAAAAATCAAGTGTGAAATGCACTTGCATCGTAATATCCAATGGTATCAATATTTTCTTTACCGGTGCGTCAAATACTTGCTGCGCGCTTTCCGGATCGCAATAGATGTTAAACTCTGCCGCAGTCGTAATATTCCCAATGCCAGCGACACTGCCACCCATCATGATAAGTTGGTCAACATTTTCAATAAACGCCGCATCACGTTGTATTGCTCGCGCAATATTCGTTAACGGCCCTAGGCAAATAATACTAATATTACCCGGATCGGCTTTGACCTCATCACAGATAATCTTTTCAGACGGCTTACGCTGGTGGTGCGAAGACGTTTCAAATCCAACTTCACCAAGACCATCTTTACCATGCACAAAGCGCGCGTCGCGATAGTCCAAATTGTTACCGGGCGAAGCGCAGCCAATCCGCGGGATTTTAGGTGGATCAAGACGTTCAATAATAGTCTGTACGTTCGTACTCGCCATTTCTGCAGGGACGTTGCCTTCAACAGCAGTAACGGCGACAATATCCAAAGCTGGTGCAAATAGCCCGACACACAGGGCGACCGCATCGTCAATTCCTGGGTCGCAGTCAATAATTAAACGTCGTGGCATAATTAATACCTGAAAAACAAAAAAGTACTATCTTTGTTTATCGGTTGTGAGAACCAATAAGTCAAATATTCAATATTTTCAATCGCACGTTATAATGAATAGGTCCGTTTCCACCCAGCTAACAAATCTCTTCGTACAAGAATCTACCACATGCTAACTGAAACCCTTGAACAAATCGAATCCGGCACCAGTTTAACCCAAGAGGAAATGGCGGACACGATCGATCTAATCATGCAGGGAGTATGTGCGGAAGATGATATTCGAGATTTCTTGCTAGCGCTCGTGGCTAAAGGCGAAACCGTTGCGGAGATTGCTGGAGCGGCGGGGGCAATGCGCAAACACATGACGATCTTAGAGTCTTCCCGCGATGACCTTGTGGATACATGCGGTACAGGCGGTGATGGTTCAGGGACTTTCAATATCTCGACGGCGGCGGCCATTGTGGCAGCGGGATCTGGAATTGCCGTAGCAAAACACGGCAACCGCAGCATTACCAGTAAAACGGGTTCAGCGGATGTATTGAGCGAACTCGGCGTCAATATCGAGGCGTCTGTCGGTGTCATGCAACAGTCGCTTGAAGAGGCGGGAATTTGTTTTTGCTTTGCACCCTTGTTTCATCCAGCCAA
>DTSG01000180.1 GCA_012965455.1 Planctomycetaceae bacterium
CAAGAGAAGCGTCTTGTCATCTCCCGTCGCCACCCTCCACGACAGCCACCACTGAATTTGTTGTTCCTAAGTCAATCCCGATGATTTTTTCGCCACTTACCATAACATTAATCTCCTACTAGTTACGTCGTACTTACAGCAACTTATGAAAGTACGGTTTGAATGCTGCGTTCGTAGCAAAGCGTACCCTAGCTTGGCCACAACTATTTGCTAACGTATGAGACAATAAGCAAAGACCGTGCCATTCAATTGAGTAACTTAGTA
This sequence comes from Planctomycetaceae bacterium, assembly GCA_012965455.1. GTDB lineage: Bacteria > Planctomycetota > Planctomycetia > Pirellulales > Pirellulaceae > UBA721. The sequence goes on from DTSG01000180.1 coordinate 265, forward strand.
TTTGCCGGCCAAAATGACTTAAATTACTATTTCAATACCTTTTTTAACTCGGATACGGATGACGGCGTGCTGACATTAGTGGTAGATTGTGCCAAATTGGCAGGTAGTTTGACAAATTCAATTCACTATACGCGATGGCCTGATAATTTGCCTTTAGCATTGCTGGGTGACAGGTATTCCCTAACCGAGGGTGTTTCCCGTAGAATCGTGTGCAATGCCGATCAAACGATCGCTGAAGCGGTCTTGACTTCACTTCAAGAGTGCTGGCATTTTTTGTGTTTTAACGAGAACCGATGTTATGACTGCGCCGACACAAGTCGCTTATCTTGGACCTATTTACAGTTACAGCTATTTAGCGAGTCTAGAACATTTTGGCCATACTGCAGAATATGTTCCTGTGAATACGATCGCGGCGGTGTTTGACGCAATCCAATCTGGCCTCGCAAACTACGGTGTCGTACCTTTGGAAAACAGTACAGATGGCAGAATTGTAGATACGCTTAATATATTGGCGAGAGCAGACATTAAAATTTCGGCTGAAATCAACTATTCCATCCACCATAATTTGATTGCAAACTGCGAGCTGTCTGAAATTCGCGAAGTCTACAGTAAACCTCAGGCTTTGTCACAATGTCGAAACTGGATTGACCACAACCTTCCCGGTGTTGCAGTATGCGGTGCAGCGAGCTCGGCTGAAGCTGCTGAAATGATCTCCCAGGCGGACTCAGCCGGAGATGGTAGTGGAGCAGCGGCGATTGCCAGCACGGCTGCTGCCGAGCATTTCGGAGTCACAATTATCGCTACATCAATCCAAGACAAAGCCAACAATCTCACTCGCTTCGCTGTGCTAGGCAGTGACAGTCGGTCGGCGACGGGAGATGACAAGACGCTGCTCTTGCTAGAATTGGACCATTGCCCAGGCGCTTTGGCGGACGTCATGATCGTTTTTAAGACCGAAGATATTAATCTGACATGGATCGAGTCATTCCCTCGCCCGAACGCAGCAAATGAATATGTATTTTTTATCGAATTTGTGGGTCATCAACTCGATGAAGCGGTACAACGCGCCATTGTTGGTTTGCAGCGTTATAGCCGCGCCGTTCGTGTACTTGGAACATATCCGCGTGCCACGGTCACTGGGGTTCCGACTATTTAGGATTACCCCCATCTCTGGAGCTGATTTGTTCGCACCGCAGGGCGACTGGTATTTCCGCATTGAATTAGCTGTGGTAAAGTGACACTTGAACAACGTCTTAAGGGTAAACCGAACAATTCTCTTAGATGCACGACGTGAACAGCTTATGAATCGCTTCCTAATTCCCCAATTTCAACAAAGAATCCGTACTAGACGAATTTAAGGCATCCACACTTTGATTATTATTCTCAGTTCCGACACGACCGACGAACAAATCAACAAATTGAAACATCACATCGAGTCGTTGGGTCTGACGCCACACTTGAGCATAGGCACTTTCAGGACGATCATCGGGGTCATTGGCGACGAATCCAAGATTGATGCGGACCAACTTTGCGCCTTCCCAGGTGTATCATCAGTTGTTCCTGTTTTGCCACCATACAAGTTGGCCAGCCTGGATGCCCACCCACAAGCGAGTGTCGTAGAAGTAGGTGATGTAAAGATTGGCGGCGGCCACCTTTGCATGATATCGGGTCCATGTTCCATTGAATCGGCCGAGGGGCTTGATGCAATAGCAGCTGCTGTTGTCGCCGCTGGCGCTAACATACTTCGCGGTGGTGCCTACAAACCGCGATCCAGTCCTTACGCTTTTCAGGGAATGGGCGTTGCCGGTTTAAAAATCCTGCGTGACGTCGGTGAGCGCTACGACGTTCCCGTCGTGACCGAGGTCACAGACCCGCGTAATGTAGAGGTTGTCTGTGAGTACGCTGATATGTTGCAAGTGGGCGCGCGAAACATGCAGAATTTCGTGCTCCTCACTGAGGTGGGTAAATGTGGCAAGCCGGTCCTGCTAAAGCGGGGAATGAGTGCTACGATTACGGATCTCTTAATGAGTGCTGAGTATGTGTTGGCCGCGGGCAATCAAAATGTGGTGTTGTGCGAAAGAGGTATCAAGAGTTTTGATTCATCCACACGCAATTTGTACGATGTTGCCGCAGTAGCGGTAATTAAGACGTTGACACATCTACCAATTATTGTGGACCCCAGCCACGCCACTGGTCGACCAGATATTATCCCCGCATGCGCATATGCCGGTTTGGCGGCGGGTGCTGACGGCGTCCATATTGAAGTACACGACCACCCCGAACAAGCGTTTTCCGATGGCCCGCAGGCATTGTCACCAAAGGAATTCGCTGCGACTTTCAAGAAACTTGAAGAACTAGCTCGCGTTTTTGACGCGACATTTTAACCACCTAAGGATTTCGGGCACCATGAGAAAAACATTTATTGCTGGTAATTGGAAAATGAACCTGACTCAGTCTGGGGCCACTGAACTTGCGGCGGGACTTGTTGCAAAACTAGCGGACAACACCACGGTAGAGGTTGCCATTTGCCCAAGTTTTGGTTTCCTATCCGGAGTCGCCGAGCAACTGGCCTCATCGCATATTTCTTTAGGCGCTCAGAACCTTTATCCGGCGGAGTGTGGGGCCTACACTGGTGAACTTAACGCAGAAATGCTATTAGACTTAGGCTGCGAGTACGTCATACTTGGTCACAGTGAACGACGGCATCTTCCAGAGCTCGATGAGTCAAACGAGTTCATTAATTTGAAAATAAAGTCGGCGATAGCGACCGGCCTAAAACCAATCCTGTGTGTTGGTGAGCTACTAGAAGAACGCGAAGCCGGGCGAACCACGACAGTTGTTGAGCAGCAACTAACAAACTCGCTGGCGGACATCACGGCAGAACAAATTGAACTTATTACCATCGCATATGAGCCAGTTTGGGCGATCGGCACCGGGAAAGTCGCCACGCCTGAGCAGGCAGAAGAGGTTCACGGCAGTATTCGCGCTTGGTTACGTGATCGTTTTAACGATCTCGTCGCAGACACCACTCGAATTCAGTACGGCGGTAGCGTAAAACCCGAAAACGCTCGCGAATTGCTAGGCCAACCCAATATCGATGGTGCATTGGTGGGTGGTGCGGCTCTCAGCACGGATTCTTTTGCAGGTATTATCGAAAACGCCTAAAACTGTCCGTTGTGGGAACGGTAACGTAAAGCCACTTGCAAGACGATTCTTGCCATTCGCCCATTTACAAAAACCAACATTCGTGCCAAATTGGTAGATTGTCCACTAGTGTTCTACGTTTTTTCATTGGATGTCGCAGCGTAATGTTTGAATTTTTGTTGATCGCCGATTCGGCCGGATTCTTTCTGGGTCTGTTGGGAGTCATTCTCTTCCTGATATCGATTTTTCTAGTATTTATCATTTTGATTCAACGTGGAAAAGGAGGCGGCATTGCTGGGAGTTTAACTGGTACCGCCCAAAGTGCGTTTGGTGCACGAGGCGGCGACATTCTGATGTGGTTGACCCTCAGCCTTACGATTATTTGGATACTGCTGTGCTGCGTCACAATCTTCTTTTATAGCCGTGTGCAGGATTCCATCGCAGAAGGAAGAGAAGATGCGGACATCCAAACAGATATCGTGTTACCCAGTGGAGCGAATGCCGAATCCAATGGCGTTTCGCCGATTGATGTGCAAAACGCGATAGATGATGCGGAAGATGATGCGGAAGATGATGCGGAAGATGATGCGGAAGATGATGCGGAAGATGATGCGGAAGATGATGCGGAAGATGATGCGGAAGATGGGGACACGCCACCGGCGATTAAACCAACCATTGAAACAGACGACAGCGAGAGCGGCGACGAGTCATCGACAGAAGAAACTCCAAATATCGATGAACCAGAATCTGATGACGCTTCAGTCGACGATCCGCAAAATGAAGGTGCGACTTCGGGTGACAAAGAGTAATTTTCGGTTATCCGAATAGCGTCTTGTTTGTATCACTAGATTAACAGCGAATTGACAGGTGGTTGTAATTTCGCAATATGGCACCATTCTTAGCGGGATAATCGCATGCTCCACAGTATGACCGGACAAGGTACGGGCGATGCAACAAACTCCGATTACGCGGTGACAGTGGAATTACGCTCCGTGAATAATCGCCATCTGAAGTTGAATATTCGGCTACCGGATTCCATCAGCTTGTTTGAACCCCAAGTTGAATCATTGTTGCGAAAGCATCTCAGTCGCGGTTCCGTTTCAGCCCATGTCCGAATTGAGTCGGTCCAGAGGACGCGAAGCGTCCAACTTGATGAGTCGTTGATCAGCGAATATATGGAACAACTACGAGCTGCCTTAAATCTTCCTGACCTGATGCCATCTCCTGAGTTGTTGATAAGTCTACCGGGGGTCATCGGTCAGACCGGAGGAGAACTAAGCACTGAAGGTGGCCTTGGCGACTTGATTCTCCAAGCATGCAGTTCTGCAACCAGCAGTCTGTTGGACATGCGACTGAGCGAAGGTGCGAGACTTGGCGAGGATATTGAGCGCAACTTAAACGTCATCGCTGAAAACTTGAAGGGAATTACGGTACAAGCCCCGCTGGTCATTGAACAATTTTCCGAGCGTATCACCGAAAGAATAAATGCGCGTCTCGCTCAACATCAGATCACCTTAAGTGATACGGACCTCATTCGCGAAATTGCAATCTATACTGATAAGTGTGATATTTCCGAGGAGATCGTTAGGTTAGGTAGTCACCTTCACCATATGCATGAACTTCTAGTAGCGACAACAACCAACGGACGCAAACTTGATTTTTTGACACAGGAGTTGTTACGCGAGGTAAATACTATCGGCTCGAAGGCGAACGACGTCACGATTGCCAGTCTCGTGGTTGACACAAAAGCAGCAATTGAACGGATTAAGGAACAAGTTCAGAATATCGAGTAATTATGAACGCAACAGAATCCAACGGAAAACTAGTGATAATTTCCGGCCCCTCTGGTGCCGGAAAGTCGACCGTTGTAGATTTACTACTCAAAAACTGTTCGTTGCCCTTGAAACTCAGTGTTTCCGCGACGACTCGGCCTCCCCGCAAGGATGAAGTGGACGGTGAAGCGTATCATTTTCTTGATGAGCATGCCTTTGCAGAACTACGCGATGAAGATGCTTTCCTTGAATATAAGGACGTATTTGACAGCGGATATTGGTATGGTACGCTTCGTGAAACAGTAACCACTGGTCTAAATCAAGGTTTATGGGTAATCTTAGAGATTGACATCCAAGGCGCGTTTAGTATTTTAGATTCAATTCCTGATGCGACCACAATTTTTATCCACGCTGGGAGCATTGAAGAGTTAGAACGACGGTTAAAAAACCGCGGTACCGATGCCGCCGAGTCTATCGCTAGGCGACTACAGGTTGCTCGCGATGAAATGTCATTCGGCGAACAATATATGCACCAAATCACCAATTCAGATCCGATGCAAGCTATGTCGGATATCTGTTCCATTTTAGAGAAAGTTGGAGACTAAAAGTTATGCTCGAAGAACTTAAAGAAGAAGCAATCATTGAAAAAGTTGGCGGTCGATTCAAATTGTCAACGTTGATTCAAAAGCGTCTCGTCCAACTTAAGCAAGGTTCACGTCCTCTAGTTGATATGCAAGCAGATAACATGATGGAATTGGTCCTGCAGGAAATTATGCAGGATAAGATTACGCTTGATACTGAGAGTCAAGTGCATACGGCGGAGGGGGAAACTGTTGTAACGGACGTTCCGAATATTAATCCCTTGGAACTATGAATTCGAACTCGTCAAACGCCATTCAACGTTCGATCTGCGTGTGCGTTACTGGCGGGGGTGGGTGCTATAAGATGGCCGGTGTTGTTTCCGCCTTGGCTCAACAAGGTGATAATGTCACCGTCATCCTGACAGGCAATGCGTCACGATTCATCGGCGAGTCCACGTTCTATGCACTGAGCGGTAATCCCGTCATTACATCGGTTTTCGATGATGACAGCGCGCCCTTTGGTGCGCATATCAACGTAGCCCGCACATGCCAATTATTGTTGGTCGCTCCTGCCACTGCTAACTTTATTGCTAAAGCATCTCAGGGGATAAGTGATTGTATTGCCAGCACCACATATCTGGCGTTTGGTGGTCCCATTGTGGTGGCCCCATCCATGAACGACGAAATGTGGAATAAACCCACAACTCAGCGTAACATTCAACGCATTAGTGACGACGGCGCTATCGTGATTGGCCCCTCAACGGGATGGCTGAGTTGTCGTAGCGACGGAGTTGGTCGCCTCGAAGAACACGATGCTATCATGGCAGCAATCGATTCACATTATCCTAACTAGGCAACACTGGGAATGCCCAGATTTTGGGAACTAAATGTCCAAGATACTTATCACGTCAGGACCCACGCGACAACACATTGACCCTGTCCGATATATTACAAATTCTTCCAGCGGGCGGATGGGGTCCTGCTTAGCCCAAGCCTGCATCGCGATGGGCCACGACGTAACAATTGTGACCGGCCCTGTTGACGTAACGTACCCGGCCGAAGCCCAGCTTATTACGGTGGTATCAACTGCTGAGATGTTGAGCAGGGCTGTGGAGTGTTTCCCTAAATTTGATGGGGCAATTGGCGCCGCCGCTCCCTGTGATTACCAACCGACTGAAGTAGCATCACGAAAAATCTCTAAGACCGGAGACGGGATTAGTTTAGATCTAATAGAAACTCCGGACGTAATTGCTACGTTGGGCGGTATAAAGCGTTCCGACCAATGGGTCGTTGGATTTGCCCTCGAAACAGATGACCACCATTTTCGCGCTATCACCAAAGCGCAGCGCAAGTATTGCGACCTAATCGTGCTAAATGACGTCGCCGCTATCGATTCCAAATTTAACGAAATCGAGTTGTTGCAACCCGACGGTAAATGTATCTTGAAAGTTGCCGGGGCTAAATGGAAGGTTGCTGAGGCAATTGTCGCGACGATTCAATCTACACTTATCCGTCCCAATAGTTAAGAAAGTTGGTTGTCGTGCGTTATGAAGAACTAACAGTACCGTCGCAAGCAAAATTGACTACAGTTGCTTCGCTCGCCTTCACCGAGGGTCCGGCTTGCCACGCTGACGGGAGCGTCTTTTACAGCGATATCTTAAACAATCGGATTATGCGATGGACGCCTGAGGGCAACTGTGTTGTTTGGAGAGAGCCAAGTAACCGGACGAACGGACAAACGTTTGACCCCCAGGGTCGGCTGCTGCATTGTGAGGGTGCCGAGTTTGGTTCGGCAGAGGGGGGGCGGCGTGTTACTCGAACCAACCTTGAATCCGGTGAGTATGAGGTGCTTACCGACCACTACCAAGGCAAACGTTATAACTCGCCAAATGATATATGTGTTGACGCACACGGTAATATATATTTCACGGATCCCTGCTACGATGACCGAAGTATCATGGAAATGGATTGTGATGCCGTGTACCGGATTGACATGTCCGGTAACGTGCAGCGAATACTCTCTCAGCCCGCGATTCAGCGCCCTAACGGTATAGCAGTCAATCAAGAAGGCACCATGCTCTACCTAGTGGATAGTTGCCCTGAAGTGGGTGGAAATCGCAAGATCTGGAAATTTAGCTTGAACGAATACGGAGTTGCCGAACAACAGCTAGAGTTGTGGGATTTCGGCGGTGGGCGCGGTGCTGATGGAATGCGGCTATCAGAATCCGGAAACTTGTACATTGCGGCGGGTATTTCAACGCCGCGCGGTACACATGAAAACCGGGACGTTCCCACAGGAGTGTATGTCCTTTCTCCGCTGGGAAAAATGCTTGCGCGGATACCCATTGCTGAAGACGTCATCACTAACCTTGCCTTTGGAGGTGCGAACGGCCAAACAATTTTCATTACCGCTGGCAAGACACTGTATCGCACGCAGGTCCCTGACGTCGGCGAAGTTGCCTACCCAACATGGACCCAGTTGGAGGCAGGCGGGCACGAATGAAATTAGTAATCTATCCGAAAATTGATACTCACCGGTTGAAGTTGTTGGGTTCCGTTAGCGATGAATTGAGCCTAATCAACGCTGAATCGTATGAAGTCGCTCTGTCTGAAATTCAAAACGCCAATGGTTTTTACGGAAAGATCACGTCCGAATTACTTGCCGAGGCAACATGTCTCGAATGGATCCAGAGCCCGACGGCGAGCCTGGAACATTATATTTTTCCGGAGTTAGTACACCACTCCTGTACGCTGACAAATATGCAGGGGCTCTTTTACGATGTAATCGCGGATCACGTCTTGATGTATATTCTCATGTTTTGTCGGCAGATGCCGCACTACACCAGGCAACAACTTCAGTCGAATTGGGCTCCCTTGGGTGGAGAAGATACACGCAGCAATTTCAGCGTTGGTCCAGGAATGGTTACTGCTATGGATTTGGCCCATTCACAATTGGCTGATATGACGGTCGGGTTGATCGGCTTGGGCAGCATTGGTGCGGAAATTGCCTCGCATTGCATCAAGCTAGGAATGCGGGTTGGTGGCGTGGATCCCTATTGTGACACACCACCGGATGGAGTCGAGTTCATGCACGGGGAGGACGGACTTGAACAACTATTGGGCAAAAGCGATTTTGTGATTATCGCGGCGCCACACACCCCTGAAACCGTAGGAATGTTCGATTCACAGAGATTTAGTCAAATGCAGGACACTGCCTATTTGATAAATATTGGAAGGGGCGCTATAGTACCCCTAAACGACCTGCGGCAGGCGTTGGAAACCGGACAAATACAGGGCGCGGCGCTGGATGTAATGGAAAGTGAACCTTTAGGCGTTGACGATTCTCTATGGAAGCATCCTAATGTGATTATCACACCCCATGTGGCGGCGTGTTCAAAGCGTGTTGCCGAACGCCATCTTGAAACGCTATTAGAGAATGTTAAACGATTCACCAACCATAAACCACTTCTCAACGTTGTAAACAAAGCCCGCTGGTTTTAACACCAGGGCGCAACGAACAATGAAGTCTAAAGTAGGCGATATGCTAAGATGACTGATCTCCCGATCTATAGTGACCAAGTGAGCAAAGGACGATATTCCTTCATTAGCCTTGGGTGCCCAAAGAATACGGTAGATAGTGAGCGGATGCTGGGGTTGTTGCAACTGGATGGTTACGAATTAGTCCGAGAACCGGTCAACGCGGATTTTGTTGTGGTCAATACTTGTGGATTTATCGAGGAAGCAAGAACGGAGTCATACGGCGCTATTGACGAGATGCTAGAACTGAAAAACGCGGGAAAGATAAAGGGGGTTATCGTATCAGGTTGCCTTGCTGAACGGCAAAAAGAAGAGCTGTTGATTGAGCGACCCGGCATTGACGCTCTCGTCGGAGTGTTTGGTCGAGAGGAGGTGACGAAAGTTGCTGATCGACTAATGGGTAATCATGAACAACGGACGGTGTTCCGCCCAGCGCCGATACGGGCTTTGCCAGATACGGACCGCCTACGAATTACCCCACAACATTTTGCTTATCTCAAAATATCTGAGGGCTGCGACCGGTTATGTACATTCTGTGATATACCTCGGATGCGAGGTAAACACGCGAGCAAGCCGATGGAAACGATCTTATTAGAAGCACACCAGTTAGCAGCGGATGGCGTCAAAGAATTGAATATCGTTGCGCAGGATACAACATACTATGGTATCGACAATTACGGGGAACCGCGGCTTGCTCAGTTACTACGAGAACTCAATGAGGTCGAGGGGTTTGAGTGGATACGCTTACTCTATTTCTACCCGATGTATATCAGTGACGAATTGATTGATGTAATCTGCGACTCTAATCGCATAATTCCTTATATCGACATGCCACTGCAGCACATTAATGACCAGATGCTCAGGCGGATGTCTCGTCGTGTGAATAAACAACAGACAATCGAGACAATCGAACGTCTGCGTGCGGGAATCCCAAATTTATGTTTGAGAACAACGATGCTCACCGGGTTTCCGGGCGAGACCGACCAGCAGTTTGAGGAATTGGTAGAGTTTGTCAACGAGACGCGATTTGATCGTCTTGGTGTATTCAGTTATTCCTTCGAGGAGGCAACACCTTCCGCGAACCTGACCGACCACATAGACGAGGATGTTAAAGTGGCGCGTCGTGAAACGCTAATGCTGGCCCAACAAAAAATCATGTATGAGCGAAACGAGTTGTTGATTAATAGTAGATTATCTGTAATGGTTGACCAGGCGGTTCCCCAGCAAGCCAACGCTTGGGTAGGTCGCTCGCAGGCAGACGCGCCGGATATCGATAGCTTAGTGTTCTTAACAGGCAATGGCACCCAACTCTCTCCAGGCCAAATTGTAGAAGCTGAGATCGTCACCGTTAGCGAGTACGATCTAATTGGCGCGGTATTGTAAAAAAAAACAGTAGTGCTGGGTGTGTTTTTTTTGGCTACGGTGTAAATTGGAGCCATTGATAGTATCTTGTTAACACAATGGTTGTTAGTAATATGGATTCCAAGGCAGATGCGTCCAACACGACGCAGAAAAACCGGGCGGCGGTTCTTAACACGCCGAATCTGATCACGCTAACGCGATTTGCATTATCGATCGTAGTGTTCGCTCTAATGTCTCATGACTACTTTTATGCGGCATTCTGGGTGTTTGTAATCGCCGCCAGTACAGACTGGGTTGACGGCTATGTCGCTCGGCGAACTGATCAGGTAACACAACTAGGAAGGATATTGGATCCCTTTTGTGACAAGATAATTATATGTGGTGCTTACATCTTAATCGCAATAGAAACATCCAAGTTGAGCGGTTCACATTGGTCCTTGATCACTGGGTGGATGGCTGTCGTGGTTGTTGGGCGGGAACTTTTGGTCACCATGTTACGCGGCTACATCGAACAACACGGCGGTGATTTTTCTGCAAACAGGGCCGGGAAACTCAAGATGGTATTCCAATGTATTGCCGTAGGCGGTTGCTTGTTGGTGTTCGCCCTAGAAAACTCAGCCGTACCGTTTGCAGTTTCGATAGGCTGGATTACTGCTATAGCCGTCTGGGTGGCGATCATTAGCACGATCTATTCTGGAATCCTCTATGTTTTCGCTGCGACGAAAATGGTTAAGGATTTAACCAGACACGGGGACGCAACCTAAATCTATCTCAGCGTGGCACAGATACATCTAAATCAGAATGAGTTCACCAGGTACACTTTATGGATAGTTATGCACTGATATCGTTGGCGGTAGTTGGGCTAACGTGCGTATGTCTTTTTATAGCACCGCCTTGGATTTACCTGTTTATTACGCGTACTAGGCGGCAACGCCCATTGTTGAAACAGTGGGAACAGAAAATTTCGCGGACAGACTTTCTAGACGTAATCGTTGTAGTGGTAATTTATTTGACCTCGCAAGCGATTGCGTTATTGGTTGTTGTTGAATTGGACGTATTTAGTGCGGGGGCTGGATTTAATCCGATCCTGATAACGCCTTTGAATTCCGCGGCGGGATTAAGCGTCATGGCAGGGGGCCTCGTCGCCTTCACATTGGTCTATCTAAGACGCCGAGACCTTCGAGTCCTTCGGGTTCGTTTTGATAAACTCGGCAAACAAGCGTTAATAGGCCTAGCGGCAACTGCATGCGTGTTGCCTAGTATTCTATTAATTAATGGTGTCGTTTCGATTTTCGTGACAAAATACAGCCACCCTGTGATCGATGCATTTCTAAGTGAGATGTCGCTCTCGGCATTACTTTCCACATCGTTTACGGTGTGCATTGCAGCGCCGCTCGTGGAGGAGTTTGTATTTCGTGGAGTTCTTTTGTCGTTTCTGCAACGCATCTTTGACCGCAATTGGCCATTTGAAACTTTGATATTTTGCAATAACACGATTTCACCAACAGGCGTCGAATCAACGAGTATAACCAGTCGCTACGGTGCAATTGTGGTCACCTCGGTACTTTTTGCTGGTCTTCACATCGGGCAGGGAGCAGCCTATATACCTTTGTTTTTTCTAGCGTTGGCTCTCGGTTACGTCACACAGAAGACGGGTTCGATTTTGCCCGCAATTATCATGCACGTCAGTCTTAATTCATTAAGTACAATTACGTTAGCGTGGACGTACCTACAATCGCCAATTGTATGACAATTACCAAAATAGTTTCAAAATACGCTTAGGAGATAGATATGGCTTTAGGATTCGGTATCATCGGATGCGGTATGATCGCAGATTTTCATGCTAGGGCGATTGCTGAAATACGCGGCGCCAATTTGGTTGGTTGTTTTGATCTATATGCTCCATCGGCGGCATCCTTTGCCGACAAACACGACTGCACACCCTATACGGACTTAAACAAAATGTTCGAAAATCCCGGTCTGGATGTGGTAACCATTTGCACGCCGAGTGGCGCCCACCTAGACCCAGCGGTTGCTGCTGCAAACGCCGGCAAGCACGTCATCGTTGAAAAACCGCTTGAAATTACGTTGGCACGATGTGATGCAATTATTGACGCGTGTAAGAGCAATCGCGTTCAGCTATTTACCGTTTTTCCATCGCGGTTTCACGAGTCGTCACAACTCCTGAAAATGGCGGTGGATAAAAACAAATTCGGTAGGCTCTCGATGGGCGATGCATATGTAAAGTGGTTTCGAACACAGGAATATTATGATAGCGGGGCGTGGCGCGGTACTTGGCGACTCGACGGTGGCGGAGCATTGATGAACCAAGCTATCCATACCGTTGATTTGCTGTCATGGTTGATGGGACCTGTTGTTGAAGTTACCGCGCAAGCGGACATGCTCGCTCACAAGCGCATCGAAGTTGAGGATGTCGTGGTGGCGACGTTGCGATTTATGAACGGCGCGTTAGGTGTTATTGAAGCTACAACAGCAGCATATCCAGGCATGCTTAAACGAATTGAAATACATGGGACACACGGATCGGCCGTGTTAGAGGAAGAAGACATAACAATTTGGGAGTTCGCTAAGATGACAAAGTCGGATACCCAATTGGTCAAGCGGATGGCCGGGCGTACTAAAACGGGTGGCGGTGCCGCTGATCCTGCAGCCATCGGGCATCACGCTCACGCAGCACTCTTTCGCGATGCGATTCGTTCGATTCAGGGAAAGAGCTCTAATTCGATCGACGGTATCGAAGGACGACGTAGCGTTGAAATCATACTTGCAATCTACAAGGCGGCCGAGTCCGGCAAGGCTATATCACTACCGCTTAAACGTGATCCTCGACTAGCCTATCGAAAAACAGGGGTTAACGGTTAACGCTAACGACCCCGCCTTCAACGATATTGGCATTGGTTTTTGGCAGATGTTGTGCGATTATCTTATAGGTTCACGAAGATAAATTCGTTTCTTATTTGATAACACCGT
>DTSG01000181.1 GCA_012965455.1 Planctomycetaceae bacterium
AGTTAATACAAACACAGAGGATTTTGTGTCATTTAACTGGTTAGGTGATGGTGTTGATGGTGGTAATCTTAATGAAGAAGGTTCATGTTATGTCCCACCGCTTACCCCCTCAATTCTGCGATGGCCTAAATCGCCGCAGTTTCCTGCGTGCCGGCGGTCTGGCAATGGGCGGACTAACACTACCGGAGTTGCTACGAGCTCAAGGTGAAAATCGTGACCGCTTAGGACACAAAGCCTGCATCATGATTTTCCTAGCAGGTGGCCCGCCGCATCAAGACATGTTTGACCTGAAACCGGATGCGCCGAGTGAGATACGAGGCGAGTTCTCACCTATATCGACAAATTTACCTGGCGTGCAGATTTGTGAGCATTTGCCGCAACTTGCCACTCGCATGCATCGCTACTCACTGATTCGTTCGATCTATGGCGCTAAGGATCGGCATGATGCATTTCAGTGCTTAACGGGGCGACTAAATGAAAACCAACCTGTTGGCGGTTGGCCATCACTCGGTAGCGTCATTTCAAAAATTCGTGGCACCGCTAAACGGGGTATCCCTCCGTTTATCAGTCTGAATCCAAAAATGAAAGTTTCCGGTTGGTCCAATCCGGGCGATGCTGGTTTCTTGGGTAAGACACATTCCCCATTTACCCCCAACGCTGACGGAGCCGCAAACTTGGATTTGCAAGGCATCGATGTCTCACAATTCCAAAGCCGCACTGCCTTGCTCGCTGATCTTGATCGCATGAAGCGACAGGTTGATAAAATCATCGAGCTTGAAGGTGTGGATGCTTTTACCGAACAGGCCTTAGGTATCCTGACATCAAGTAAATTGGCCGACGCTTTGGATATTACCAAAGAAAATCCCAAGCTAGTTGAACGCTATGGCGGAGGCTCCTACGAATACGCCGGTTACGGAGACGGCGCTTGCTTGCATAATGACTATTTCATCAAAGCGCGGCGGTTAGTTGAAGCTGGCGTTCGCACGGTCACGGTGGCTTACGGGCGCTGGGACTGGCACGGGCAACCGCATGGTACGAACTTTGAAAATGCTCGCGATCACTTGCCGTTCTTTGATCAAGGCGTCTCCGCTCTGATCGATGATATCTACGATCGTGGGTTGGATCGTGACGTGTCAGTCGTTGTGTGGGGCGAGTTTGGTCGAACACCGCGCATCAATGCTAAGGGGGGCCGTGATCATTGGCCCCGTGCTAGTTTTGCCCTGATGTTTGGGGGCGGAGTGCAACCTGGGCAAGTAATTGGTGCGACCAATAAATATGCCGAAGAACCAACAGAACGACCGGTGCATATTCAAGAAGTGTTTGCAACGCTGTACCATAATCTAGGCATCGACACCGAGACCGCCACCGTCAACGATTTTTCAGGGCGCCCGCGGTATCTCGTCGACCACACCCAATACGGCAAAATTGATGAATTAGTGTAGTTGTTGTAGATCACGGGGCCTTCCCCCTATTTCTGCGCGCCAATCAACTGTGCGACCAACGGGTTTACCGTCTTTTCATAGGCGGCTTCTTCCATGACTGTTCCTATTCGCTGGCCCGTCTTGTCGAACACTAGGATTGCTGGGATCGAGTATATTTCAAGCTGCGCATAGACTTGCTCGTCGGTCTCAGTCGAAACAATGTTGGTGACTTGGAATTCCTGTTTTGCTAAGAACTTATGGATGTTTGGCAAATCCGTTTCAACAGTTTGGTTCGGTAGTCCAGCGTAATTGATGTTGAATGACACACATAGCAATTTATCGCCATGTTGTTTTTGCAGCGTGAGCAATCGAGGAAACTCTTTCAAGCACGGCGCACAATAGGTGCTCCAAATATCCACGACGATAACCTTGCCGCGGTTTTCTTTAATAAGAGTTTCTATATCCGTCCAGGTTCCCATTGTTGTTAGCGGAGTCTCAACAACTTGAACCGTTGCTTTATCTTCGGCAGCGTCGACTGGAGTCGACGCAACATCCTCTTCGCTGCAACCGCAGGAAATAGCTGCGAGTAGCATACAGGCGAAATAGCTTAAATTGATTGGGTTTTTCATGAGATTTTGGCGTGAAGTGATAATAACCTTATGATAGAAGTGTGAATTGATTATAATCAAACGAGGTTCCACGTTTACTCACTTTACGATAAGAACGGAAGTGTATTTCTATGAACTTGAAACGAGAAACTATTGTTCTGCTGTCTTGCTTCGGCTTGCTGGCGTTTGCCACGGTATTGCATGCCGAGATAAAGTCGGGCTTGCAAATTGGCGATTACGCCGATGCGTTTGACGTGAAGGATTGTTCCTCGGCGCAAACTCGTGGTAAGACCCTGTGCTATCGCTGAGTTTACGGTGGTCGTCCGGTTGTGGCAGTTTTCACTCGCTCACTCGACGATAACGTGGTCAGTTTGGCCAAAGAACTTCAAGCAAAACTATTTGAAAACTCGAACAAACAATTGCGCGCGTTTGTGGTTGTGTTGAGTGACAAACCGAAAAAACAAGAAGACAAGTTGAGCGAGCTTGCGCAAATGAACCGATTGCGTACTCTTCCATTAACAGTATTCAAGGATGCCAAAGGCCCGCCGGATTATAAAATCGCGGCGGATGCCGAAGTTACGGTGCTGTTGTGGACGGGGTTGCAAGTTAAAGCGAATCACGCTTTTGCCACGGGTGAATTAGACGCAGCGGCAATCAAAAAAGTGATCGCAAGTCTCGGAACGATTCTAGAATAAGACACTGTGTATGATGCGAAACTTCCTGCAAATTAGTCTCTGCTTGCTATTTGCCTTACCCGCGTTCGGGAAAGAGGAGAAAGATGCGCAAGCGTCCAAGCCAATGGAAATGGCTGCTGTTTTCGATAAAGAGATATTGCCAATCCTGCAGGCTCGCTGTATCAGTTGTCATGGTGGCGCGGCGCCAAAAGCTGGCTTAGATTTGCGAACGGTGACTGCAATCTTACAAGGTGGCAAGTCTGGACCAGCTATTCGCTTAGACGCAGCGGAAACGAGCTTGCTGTACGAAGTCGCCTCGTCAGGGAAGATGCCTCCTAAAGGGGAACCGTTGACCGCCGCCGAGCAAGGCAAGATCCGAGTCTGGATAAACGAAAATGCGAGGACGGATTTGAAACTAGCGGCGGCTACTGCTAGTCACGCTGACACAAAGGTCACCGAAACAACTTCTTACCATCAAGTTGAATATACATATTGGTCCTTTACGCCGCCGCAAAGACCAGCGGTGCCCGTTGTCAGCGGCAAAGACTCCCCAGATTCCACTACCAATCCCATTGATTCATTTTTGCGGGAACAGTTGTCTGCGAAAGGTCTTTCGTTTTCCCCACCCGCATTAAAGTCCACTCTTATACGCCGCGTCTATCTGGACATGCTGGGCATACTACCCTCTCCGCAAGCGATAGATCGGTTTGCGGCAGACGATACCCCGATTGCTTTTCAACGGTTGCTTGACGAAGTGCTTGCTGATCCCCGCTACGGTGAACGTTGGGGTCGGCATTGGCTTGATGTGGCCGGCTATTCTGATTCCGCCGGTGTGTTATCTGCCGACCAAGACCGCCAGTTGATTTGGCGTTTTCGTGACTACGTAATTCGCGCCTTTAATCGTGATCTTCCTTATGATCAGTTTGTGCGAGAGCAGATTGCCGGTGATGAGGTTCACAATTACTGGGACCATTATGAAAATAGCGATGAACTGCCACAGGATGTCGTCGAGGCATTGTCGGCGACTGGGTTTCTGCGTACTGCTCCCGATGCGAGTCGTCCTGATTTCAAGACGATCAAAAATGTGAACGGACTTTATTACTACCCCACGATCGATAGTCAATTGCAAATTTTGACCAGCGGCTTGATGGGGATTACAGTGAAGTGTGCCAAGTGCCACGATCATAAATTCGACCCGCTGACGCAAAAGAACTACTATCAGCTGCAGA
>DTSG01000182.1 GCA_012965455.1 Planctomycetaceae bacterium
CGGTTGAGACGATTGCACTGGACGATTTAGACAATGCCGCTGATTTGCTTGCTCAATTTGCATTGGCCTATACCGTAGAAGATGACTTTACACCTTGCTAATCCTCAATCTGTTTCAATTCCAACTACAAATTTGCACGAATTAGAGGGAATTTGGAGATTGGCTAGGCTACGGTAATACTCATGCGTTTAAAATCAGAATTCCTGTCAAAATGGCAACAAACAAGTGGTGGATATTGTGGTTCTGCCAATTTGGCACCACTGGTCACGTGCACAGTCATTAGCGGCGGGATAATAAAGATATAAATGCCGCTAGACGTCCTTGTGTATTCTTGGTTTGTGGTTTATTTTCGAAGGTTTGGCACGCGTATTGCGTTGCCTTATTAGGAATTACCAATTCATAGAGATCGTAAAATACCCAATTCGATGATTCACTTCATCCGAGATTGGGATTGAAACAAAAATAGACGATTTGGACAACTCGCGAAGGAGAATCCGGACGTGGCAAAACAAATGGTTTTTGATGACAGGGCAAGACAATCCCTGTTAACTGGCGTCAGTAAACTAGCACGAGCAGTACGCAGCACATTAGGTCCTCGCGGCCGAAATGCAGTTTTAGATAAAGGTTGGGGATCACCCAAAGTAACCAAAGACGGCGTGACCGTTGCCGAAGATATTGAATTAGACAATGCCTTTGAAAACCTCGGTAGCCAGATGGTAAAGGAAGCTGCTAGCAAGACGAATGACGTCGCTGGTGACGGAACAACCACAGCTACAATTTTAGCCGAAGCGATTTTTCGTGAAGGTTTGAAGATGATTGCCGCAGGTGCTGATCCCATGGCGTTGGCTCGCGGAATCGCTAAGGCTGTTGATGCGGCATGTGTCAGCGTCTCGAAATTGGCCAAGCCGATTGATCCAAAAAGTAAAAAAGAAATTCAACAGGTTGCTGCAATTGCCGGCAATAACGACGCCACTATTGGTAAAGTGCTAGCAGACGCCTTTATCAAAGTCGGGAAAAACGGTGTCATCACCGTTGAAGAAGGCCGTGGAAACGAAACAACCGTTGATGTTGTTGAAGGTATGCAGTTCGATCGCGGCTTTCTGTCTCCTCACTTCGTGACCAATGAAAGTGAAGTGATCGTAGAGCTTGAAAATTGCCTGATCCTGTTGTTTGAAGAAAAAATATCTTCCAACAAGAAGATGATCCCACTGCTCGAAGCAGTCAGCCAATCCAAGAAGTCGTTGCTGATTATCGCCGAAGACATCGAAGGCGAAGCATTAGCGACTCTCGTGGTTAACAAAATGCGTGGCATCTTGAATGTCTGCGCTGTTAAAGCTCCAGGTTATGGTGACCGCCGTAAAGCGATCATGGGAGATATTGCCGTGCTAACGGGGGCGACTCCCATCTTCAAAGATTTGGGGATTGAACTCGAAAGTGTCAAAATCGCTGACTTAGGTACCGCTAAGAAAATCAAAATCACCTCGGAAACGACAGTGATGGTTGGAGGAGCGGGAGCTAAAGTGGACATTGTAGGTCGTGTGGATCAAATTCGTAGTGAAATAGATGTTACCGACAGTGAATATGATCGCGAAAAGCTTCAAGAACGGTTAGCGAAACTCGCTGGCGGTGTTGCTCAAATTAACTGTGGTGCCACGACCGAAACCGAAATGAAAGAACGCAAAGCGTTGCTCGAAGACGCCAAATCAGCAACGCAAGCCGCACTTGAAAGCGGAGTTGTCGCAGGTGGTGGAGTTGCCTTGATTCGTTCAGCCAAAGCAATTGATAGTTTAGGGCTAAGCGGTGACGAAAAACTCGGCGGATCGATTATTAGGAATGTACTGGATTACCCTCTACGGGCAATCGCTGAAAACGCGGGACTTGACGGAGCGGTCATTGTAAATCGAGTGCGAAAGCTCACGGGTAAAAACGACGGCTATAATGCTGACACAGATACCTATGGCGACCTTATCGAAATGGGAGTCATCGAACCGGCGAAGGTAGTCACCACAGCATTGCAAAATGCAGCAAGTGTTGCGTCTTTGTTGATTACCACAGAATGTCTCGTCACAGAGATTCCTGTGGAAGACGACGACGACGATCATCAAGACCACCACGACCACGGAATGGGCGGCGGCATGGACGCGATGGGCGGCGGCATGGGTGGCATGGGTGGCATGGGTGGTATGCCTGGCATGATGTAATCCAGACTCGGTTGACTGACTTGTGCAGTTAACGCCGCAGCACACCCCAATCAACAATCAACAGATAAAAACTAATTCATTAAGTACTAAGTTATCAAAGGAATATTCGCCGGTGTTCGCATTGTATCCGTACACAGCCGATTTCTTAGCACGTACATTATCTGCAACCACTGAACCATCAATTCCACCATTGTCAGCGATTTGACGCAGTGGCGCATCGAGTGCATTAAGGATAATGTCGACACCGACTTTTTCTTCGCCCCGAACAGAGCTTCGCATTTCTTCGACAACCTTTTGGCAACGAAGAAGTGCCACGCCGCCGCCAGCAACGATTCCTTCTTCAACTGCAGCACGAGTTGCGTGCAAGGCATCTTCGATCCGAGCTTTTTTCTGTTTCATATCGGCTTCGGTTTCAGCACCAACAGAAATAACGGCTACGCCACCCGAGAGTTTCGCCAAGCGTTCTTGAAATTTCTCTTTGTCGTATTCGCTTTCCGTTTGAGCCATTTGGTTGTTAATTTGCTCAACCCGAGCGTCGATGTCGGCTCGCTTGCCAGCTCCGTTAACCAAAATCGTCGAACTTTTGTCGATCGTGATCTTACGGGCTTGGCCGAGTTGTTCGAGCGTTAGATTTTCAAGCTGCATGCCGAGGTCTTCACTAACGAGCGTTCCGCCGGTTAACGTGGCGATGTCACCAAGCATGTTCTTACGACGGTCACCAAAACCTGGAGCCTTCACCGCACAAACGTTGAGAACACCTCGTAGTTTGTTGACCACGAGCAATGTTAATGCCTCGGCGTCCACATCTTCAGCGATAATCAATAGCGGTTTGCCAGTGCCACTTGCTTTTTCAAGCACTGGAACCAACGCTTGCAAATTGCTGATCTTCTTTTCGTGAATAAGAATGTAAGCATCCTCAAGTTCACAATCCATTTCAGCTGGACGATTGATAAAGTATGGCGAGATATAGCCTTTGTCGAATTGCATACCGTCGACAAATTCGACGGTAGTGTCGGCTGTTTTGCCTTCTTCGACAGTAATGACGCCATCTTTTCCAACTCGCTGCAGAGCATCGGCTAATAGTTCGCCGATCGAATTGTCATTATTGGCACTGATGGCGCCAATTTGAGTGACTTCTTCTTTGCTAGAAACGGGTCGAGCCATACGTAACAACTCGCCTTCACAAGCCGCGATTGCTTTTTCAATCCCTTTGCGTACCGACATCGGATTGCTACCAGCCACGATGTTCCGCAAGCCTTCTTGATAGATGGAACGTGCCAAGATGGTTGCAGTAGTTGTACCATCGCCAGCTAGATCTGAGGTCTTTTGAGCAACCTCAACCACCAACCGAGCGCCCATGTTTTCAAAGCGGTCCTCTAATTCGATTTCTTTGGCAACCGTAACGCCATCTTTGGTAACCGTCGGGCCACCAAAAGATTTATCAATAATGACGTTGCGACCCGTAGGACCCATTGTGACGGCTACCGCGTCAGCTAGTTTATTTACACCACGCAACATCCGAGAACGAGCGTTGTCTTCAAACAAAAGTTGTTTTGCCACGATTCAAACTCCTAGCGTTGAATTTTCAATGATTCAACTGTTTATGAAAATGATTTGCTGCTCGTTATAGAACCTTCGCAAGAATTTCTGATTCTCGCAGGATCTTCACGTCTTCGCCATTTACTTCCATGTCGACTCCGCCGAACTTTCCGTAAAC
>DTSG01000183.1 GCA_012965455.1 Planctomycetaceae bacterium
GTGCATTAATTGAACATCATCATCGCCGTTGACCGCATTCGCGCCCGCACTGCGAACTTGTAAGAGAATATCAGCCGCCGCTGCTTCCCCGCGGGCAATTAACCGTGCACCAGCCGCAGAATAATCTTCATCTGTAATAGATGAGCCAAGCCCCGCTCCTCGTTCAACAAGTATTTCATAACCAGCAGCTTGGAGCTTTTGAACATTTTCGGGCAATAATGCAACTCGTCGTTCATCAGGAAATCGTTCTTTCAGGACTGCTGCTTTCATCGATTCTTCTTTATCTTGTTTTGTCGTGTATTTGTATTGACTATGCCCTCCACAAGATACCCAACTAACCACCTTTCGTATAGACCGGACAGTCCTACAAGTGTTGCTGTGTGCCGCAGATCAGCCCATTTGACCTAATCGGACGGCCGGTATATCTTGAGTGTATAGCCGTTGAAAAACAACAAACTAAAAGTATTGAATAGCCCTTGTTAGGTCTAATTTACGGGGTTAGAATCGGCTGTTTCCACTAATTTAATATAATCTCCTTATATGAGGACAGTACGTTGGTCGCTCAAAAGACCTACATGGCGAAACCTAATGAAGTCACCCAAGATTGGTGGCTCGTAGATGCTGCAGAAAAGGGAGTCGGACATCTGGCTTCTGAAATTGCAGTTAGCCTCATGGGCAAAGATAAACCGACTTATACACCACATGTTGACACTGGCGATTTCATCGTCGTTGTGAACGTCGAAAAAGTTACGTTCAGTGGTAAAAAGTGGGAGCAAAAAACATACACTTGGTACACTGGCTATACAGGGCAGAAATCGATTACCGCTGCGAAGCGACAAGAAAAGTCTCCAGAGCTTATTCTTACCGAAGCTGTTCGTCGGATGCTACCCAAGAATAAACTAGGACGCAGAATGTTGGCCAAACTAAAGGTTTTCGTTGGCCCCGATCATACTCATCAGGCGCAAGACCCGCAGCCTCGTGAGTTGGCTTAATTTTTCACACCTCTAAACGAAGTAAATAAATAAGATGCCAGCAGTCGTAAGAAAATGTAAATCCAATCAAGACAGTCTTGGAACTGGACGCCGTAAATCATCTGTAGCTCGTGTCCGTGTTCGTCCTGGTAAAGGCCAGATCACCATCAACAAACGACCTTTTGAAGATTACTTTAGATTCGCTCAAAATCGTCGTGCTGTATTAGAGGTCCTGGAATTAACCGGTAACACTGATGATGTCGATGTCATCGTACGATGCCACGGTGGTGGCACGACTGGACAAGCTGGTGCTGTTCGAATGGGTTTGGCTCGAGCTATGGTCAGCCATAACGAAGAAAACTTCCTCGCTCTGCGTAGCGGTGGCTTCCTGACTCGTGACTCACGAATGAGTGAACGAAAAAAGCCTGGTTTGCATGGTGCTCGTCGAGGATCTCAGTTCTCGAAACGTTAATCGTCGCCGCTTAACCGACGTATTGCATCACCAGCGTGGCTCGATCGTTTTCGGCCCAAGTTGTCGAACGCTGGCGCTCATGATCACACTGTATTGATTCAATGCTGGCGATCAATTGCGCTGCTGTCAGCTCTGACTTTAATGCCGACGTAATCGCTTGTAGTTCGTCGACCCAGTTACGTCCACGGTTGAATCCGCATTCTGTTGAGGCAACCAAGAAATCTCCAGGCTGCATAATGTGACAGCGGTTTTCATATTCGCCATAGTCCATAATACCGATTTCAGGTGAGACGTTCTCTAAGACTTCGATACCGTTCGGAGTCACAACCAGTAACATCATCTCACCAGCACAGCTATAGGTGACTCGACCCGTATCCACATCTAACGCAATCTGCAAGGCATCAGCAAATTGCTCGCCCGCAGCACCTTCCCAAATAGAAGAGTTCGTTCGTTCGAGTATTTCTGCGGGATCGCTTGTCACCGCAATCATACGTTGTAAAGTACTGCCAACTACGCCGATCGACAACAGAGCCTCAAGCGAGCATCCTTGGGAATGCGCCAGAGATACGCTGATCCCTTGTTCGGTTTCCTGGCAGTCATAATAATTACGACTGATGGTTGTGTCATCAAGATGCCAGCCTTGCACTTGCCACTTAGCGTGAGAGCAATTGATAGGTAAACGGCGACTCTGCTGCCAATTTTGAGCCATTTTGATCAGCTGATCATCGACTAGGTGATTACCACCATTAAAGATAGCAGTAAAATAGTTAGCCGCCATCGCTGCAATCAGCTCGATTAACATCAATTCACTGTCGTCTAACACCCGCGTACTATCAAACGCGAACCACAACGTTCCAATCGGGGTCTCTTGGGCAACCATTGGGACACACACAGCGGATGCTGCGTCCATTGGTGCATTGCATTGCTTTACGCGGTCTGCCGTTGTGAGGGTAACTACATGCCCGGTAAGTGCTTCAAGATCTGCAGTCGCTTGTTGTAACATCCGCACACCAATATTTGCCAGCTCAGTTTGTGCACCGCCGCAGGGACCGAGCGTCAAATATCGAGTGTCAGCATCCAAGAGATAGGTAGCAGCGAAGTTCGCTTCTAAGATACTTAAACCACATGCAAGTGCCTGCATCGTAAGGTCATTGGTTTGCCGGGCTAGTTCGTTCTCGGTCAGTCGCGGAGTCTGGTAGCGCGATGTTTTTAAAGCGTGCGAATCCACTGATTTAGCTGTAATTAACTTCAGTGTGGGAGGGTGGGGATGCAACATAATGAAGAGCTTAGACAGACGAGGTGCTTGCAAGATTCCTCAGTCCATCGGGGTATCTTGCGTTGATCAAAGTGTATTCAGCATTTCAGGGATTTCCATTGCCGGTAAAACAACTCATCGACGCCGCAAACCATTCTACGTGACTGGAATCCCCCCAAAAGGAGGCATACATCACAAGTCGCCATCAGCACGTTTGGCGAAACCCAACTAACCGGAATAACCCGCGCCAGACTTGAGTAAATACAATCCCGAGCACTTGATGCTTAACCTATTTTAAAATAATCTAGAATGAATCCTCTAGGAGCGGGTGTGGCGGAACTGGCAGACGCGCATGGTTGAGGGCCATGTGGGAGTTAATCCCGTGGAGGTTCGAATCCTCTCACCCGCACTTTGCAATTCTAACGCTAGCCTGTCCGCCATAGCCGCGCAGCGTCGCAGGTGTAGCAAATCCAAACAAATATTCGCGATCAATTGCGAGCATTCGCGGCTTACATTCGTGGCTACAGATATTTAGATATTGCGTGCCCACTAGAGGCAATGTTATCAACTTGACTGCTAGTCTCCGCAGCAACTTCTAATAGCGGAGCATGATGCGGTTTGCGGCGCGCATCAATTACCAGCGAACCGGTACAACCCCAGTGCTTATTGTTGATCGACGCACCAAGACCATGCACGTCCACTGCTGGGTTGCTGCGGGTAAATGTTACCCACAAAAACTCATTAAGATTGTTCGCTAGTGGTTGGCTTTCATCTACGATCACGATCAACGGAAAACTATTCACACTGTGATCGTTGCCCAATGTCAGACAAAAATCGTTTACTTGTTGAACATAGCCTGCATCCGCCGGCGGGCCCTGAATAGCCAATACACCTGGCATGACAACACGGGCTTCCATGTATCCAGCTGGCAACGAGAATGATGTCGGTAGGGCACTCGTCAGATCGCGCTTAATTTTACCAGCAGCGGCGATTACTAATTTGGAACCTTGATTCAACCCTGTGCCTGAATAATCCAGCGTATCGATCGTTGTATTGGTTGAAAAATGTAGGTCTCGACGCCAATCAACTCGCTGCAGCACCTCTAACAAAAACGATTCTATCTGGCCAATATCCAAACTTGGAACATCCGCATCATTCAATATGAACAAGTACTTTGCCAGAGACAATTGGCCCTGTCCCAAAATTGCGT
>DTSG01000184.1 GCA_012965455.1 Planctomycetaceae bacterium
TGTTTCATGGGCACTGCCACCGTAACAAGCGGGACAGAGATCACCACCGCCGATGAGTAACACAGCATCGATTTGTTCCAAGGCCGCCTGCACATTGTCCACCGGCGGTAAAATCAAAGGAATTCCGCCAGCCCGCTGAACGCTATCGATATACTCCCGCGGAATGCTGTAACTGCCTTCCTCATTACAGCCGTACATGGTGATTCCGATTCGAGGTAACGTTGCTGACACTTGACGCAATTCCCTATTGAAAAAGTTCTTGAACAGTTCCTAGCAATGTCGTTGACTAAATACGCTCGAAATAACGTTGACGTTCCCAATCCGTTACGGCATTTTGATAGGCTAACCGCTCTGTGTTAAAGAAGTGGCTGTAGTGTTGCTGCACCGACTCGCCAAAACTCTGTCTGATGAAATCGCTATTCGAGAATTCGGTGATAGCGTCCCCAAACGTCGCGGCGACGTGAGGGATGTCAGCTTGGTCATATGCATTTCCAATGAATTCCGCTGGCGGTTGCATCTCATTTTTAACTCCATCAAGGCCGGAAGCTAAGGCTGCTGCAAATGCGAGATATGGGTTCACGTCAGCGCCGGGAATGCGGCACTCAATTCGCAGCGATTGGCCGCTACCAACGACGCGAAATCCTGCAGTCCGATTATCTTGGCTCCAAGCGAGACTTGTCGGTGCCCAGGAACCATGTTGAAAGCGTTTGTAGGAGTTCACCGTTGGCGCGTAAAAGGGCATGCAAGCGGGGGCATGGTGAATCCAGCCGGCCAAGAATGATTTAAACACGTTGGAACATTGGACTCGGCCTAACGCCTCCTCCCCAGCAAACGCATTTCCCGAGTCGTTCCATAGACTCAAGTGGATGTGGCAACTCGACCCTGCTTGGTCCTGTTTGTATTTGGCCATAAACGTCACACTGACGCCTTGGACTTCCGCAAGTTCTTTGGCACATTGCTTAATGACAATATGTCGATCGGCCATGGCTGCTATGTCGGTGTAAACAACATTGATTTCATGTTGGCCGAGTCCCCATTCACCTTTAGTGGATTCCACGGGGATGCCTGAAGAGGACAAGTGTCGGCGTAGTTCTCCATGATATCCGTCGCGTCGACTGCCTTGCAGGATGTGGTAGTCTTCTAAATACCAACCTGCTGCCTTGAGGTCGTGATAATGCTGAGAATGTGCCTGTTCGTAGCTCTCTTGCAACAAATAATATTCTAATTCCGAGGCAGCTTGGGCGGTGTAGCCCAGTTGGTTCGTTGATTGAATTTGCGCTGCTAGCACGCTGCGGGGCATCACGGGTATCAGTTCATGAGTCGTGCTATCTTGCACATCGCAAAAAACAATGGCGGTTCGGTCCAGCCATGAAGCAACTTGCAAAGTTGCGAGGTCGGGCACGAGATGGAAATCTCCATACCCGGCTTCCCAATTTGCCGCAGCGTAACCGCCAATCGGCTCCATTTCCATGTCGACGGTGGATAAATAGTTACAGCCATGCGTTCCTGTTTTAGCGATGTTTTCTAGGAAAAACTCAGCGTCACAACGTTTTCCGAGTAATCGTCCGTAGAGGTCTGCAAAACCTGTGATGACAGTATCGATTTCCCCGTTGGCGGACAGTTGTTTCAATTCTTCGAGTGATATCATGGATTGATCAAACTCCTGACGTTACTTTGTTAGCAAGCAGCAAGTATTATTAGGGTTAGCATAACTGAGTGAAAACATGGCCACATCCACCTACTTAAACCAATTCATGTTCAGCTTCGGCAATCAGTGCAACTTCCTCTTCAGGCGCTTGGGCAACTAAATGGTGACGACTGTAGCAGAAAAAGTAAATCATACCGAGCATCAAAAAAACAACGACTCCGATAACAGCTGGTAGCAGTGATCGGTCGGATAATGTGGCGATCAGGGCCACCAGCGATAACAGTAGTCCCACTATTGCGCCGGGGATACCTAGGGGACTGCGATAGGGCCGCGGGAGATGGGGATTCGATATTCTCAATTTAATAAAGCTCGCCATCACGCAAGCATATGAAATAACGGCTCCGAACACAGCCATGTTCAGTAGCGCTGACCCGACATGGCTATTACTATCGGTATCTGGCTTGGTCAATGTGATGACTAACGCACAGCCAAATCCGATTACGGCACCGGCTATCAAGGCAACGTACGGGGTCCGCCGTTTTCCGGTTAGCGATAAAAACCGAGGGATATATCCCGCTCGCGATAAAGCAAATAACACTCGGCCATAGGCATACAAAATGGCGTGGAAACTAGCAATCAAGCCAACCAAGGCAATTAGCGTTAGCACCCGAGCGGCATCCCCGACGCCAAACACCTTGATAAATCCACTCGCCAACGGAGCTTCATCCGTGGCCAAGTTATTGGCGCCAACGACACCGGTATTGAGGGTCAGTGTTAGTACTGAAAAAATAAACAGTGTGACCATGCCGAGGATTAATGCGCGCGGCATGTCGCCGGCAGCATCATGACTTTCTTCGGCGGCCAAAGGTAGTTGTTCAATTGCCAGATAAAACCACATGGCAAATGGTAAGGCCACGAAAATGCCTGACAGTCCTTTGGGAAACCAAGGGCCGTTACCTGGGTCTGCTGCGATATCAAACAACCGCGCCGAATCAAAACTACCGTTGAACCAGACCCCACCGTAAAACACGAGTAGCACACAAGCAGCTAAGCCGGCGAAAACGAGTCCCATACGTAACGAGAGAGAAACTCCAATGATGTTGATTAGAACAAAGAGCCCATAGGCCAGTGCCCACCACAAAATTGTAACCGTAATGGACGGATCAGCTCCTGTGCCAAACACGAGCACATTCATATATTCACCGATTCCAATGACGATGACTGCTGGAGTGATAACATATTCAATGACGTCGGTGAGCCCACAGATGAAACCACCAATGGGGCCGAAGGCGTTGCGAGTAAATGAAAAGAACCCGCCAGCATGAGGCAAGGCAGCGGAAAGTTCAGCGACGGTGAAAACCATACAGAAATACATCACGGCCATAACCCCAGTGGCGACTAGTAATCCGCCAAATCCGGAGTTTGCGAGGCCGAGATTCCAACCAAAAAAGTCACCGGAAATTACGGCACCAACGCCCATGGCCCATAACAATATCCAGCCAGCACTCGGCTTCAACTGCCGCTTTTCGAGATAATGTTGGTCGACGTTGTCGTAATTTACGAGCTTCTTAGGATTTTTCATTATTAACCTTTTATACCACATAAATATGCGTAAATAGCATGGTATTCGAGTCAATAATCGCTCGCTGCAGTTCTAGATTCATTTCGGCCGCCACATCCGTCAAGTTAGCGTAAACCTATTGTAAAATAGGAAAAAATATAGGCAGATTCTCTGAGAAATCGGAAGGCTCGTATTGTCGGAATCCCCTTAATACTCGACGATATAGAAGAACTGCAATGAGCAAGCAATAGTGTTGGTATTTTAGACCTAAGATTGCAGCATTTTCAGGAAACAGGTTATAGTTATGGAAGACGAACGAAACAAGATTTGGGATTACTTATACAATGTGGGCATGCCCCGCAGTGTTGAGGATATTGCTCAAAGTCTAGAAATGGAATCAACTGTTGTCACGGCAGTCGTAGATCATGAATGGTTTACGACCGAAGGGGCAATAGTTTCGATTGCTTAACGAATAATCATATGGATGTAAGGGAAGTTTAAAACCTTAGACCTTAGACAATAGACATTAGACATTAGACATTAGACACGGTGAGTCGCTTGAAATCTCCAAAAGAATTACTTATTGCTAGTCGCAAATACGCTACGGACAACGTATGGGTGAGCCTCTGGTGTGTCATCTCGACAACCATTGTTTGGACGGCGCTACTCGTTGCTGTTTTTATGATAACGAGC
>DTSG01000185.1 GCA_012965455.1 Planctomycetaceae bacterium
ATGAGGATACGCCGGAAGAAGAGCATCCGCGTTATCTGCGAGCGTTCGATTATCACAAAGGACCAGCGAAGGATGCTGCCCTAGAAAAGATTCTCCTGGGACAGTTGCGATAACGTGACGATAAGTATTTCTATGACGTTACACTGCAAAACGAAGGTCTATTCTGTATTGGTTTTCGTCGCAGGTTGTGTCGCATTGTTGAGTACGACCCATACCGCCGTCAGTCAGGAATCTCCTTCTAGAGATAAGCTGATAGTGGAGACATTGTTGCGCCTACAGCGGTATGATGTTTCCGCGAATGAAAAATGGAAAGCTGCAATCGGTAGACATTTGCTGACGATTAAGGGGACGCCCCGATATTTGGAATTAATCAAGGTATTTGAAATCCGTGATACGATTCCAGACTTGTTGGAACTAGCCATCTCGTCGTCCATGGAAACCATTGGAGTAAACGCTGCATCGCTGTTGTTGGATTTTAAACAATCGGCGCTACTGCAAAAAGAGATGTATGGCGAAGACAAGACTCGTGCATTGGCTATAACGCAGTCGATATCGCTCGGCGGGCATCCCGGACGCTTTGTTGTGCTCAAGCCTCTAGTTACTGATGCGAGAGCTTCTCGGCAAATTCGCAACGTCGCTATCAAAGGAGTTGGAACGACTAAACAGGGTCAGCAGTATCTACTGGATTTGTTGTCTAGCGGCCGAATTCCGGAAGAGTTAATGTTTGTCACTGGCACGGCGCTGTTTGCTAGCTCGGACCCTGTTATTGTGAAGTCCGCCAAGGAATTGATTACGCCTCCTACAACCGTGAATGCGACGCCCTTGCCGCCGGTCAATGAACTTATACGGCTGCTAGGAGATCCAGTGTCCGGTAAGGTTGTGTTTGATAAAAAAGGGACCTGTATTAAATGTCATAAGATAGGTGAAGCCGGTAAAGAAATTGGTCCGAGTCTGACTGAAATTGGAAGCAAGCTGTCAAAGGAGGCAATGTTTGTTTCAATTTTAGATCCTAGCGCTGGTGTTAGTCATAATTATGAAACGTATGGGATTGTGTTGGGTAGTGGGAACGTTTTGTCCGGGATCTTAGTAAGCCGTAGCGACGAGGAAGTTGTGATCCGAAATGCGGAGGGAATCGACCGCGTCGTAGCCGTTGCGGAGATTGATGAGATTATCAAAACGGACGTGTCCCTAATGCCAGCAGATTTGCATAAGGTCATGACTGTTCAAGAACTCGTTAACGTTGTGGCGTATCTGACACAACTTAAGAAACCCACAACGGAGAATTAATTGATGGCGAGGCCCCACAGATCTTGGAAATCGCGTATTTACGTAATCTTAATTGGGATCGCGATTGGCTTACTCGCCTTGGCTATCAAGCAGATGGTTTCCACGCCAAGCGAAAATCCGGTGTCATCCGTATCGCTCTTGCAGCACTAATTCGCGTTTTCCGCCGCGCGTGCCAGTTTGCGTTTCTTTTTGTTGTGCAGACGCAGATTGAGGAATTCCACCCCCAGCGAAAATGCCATCGCGAAGTAGATATAACCTTTGTTGAAGTGTGTGCCCATGGATTCAGCGACAAGCATGACACCAATCAGGATTAAAAAACTCAAAGCAAGCATCTTCAACGTCGGATTACTCTCAATGAAATTCGCAATTCGTTTGGCAAAGATGAGCATTACGAGCATTGCAATCACCATCGCGGTTATCATCACCCACAATTGGCGTGCCATTCCGACGGCCGTGATGACCGAGTCGAGAGAAAAAACGATGCAACTTGGAATAAAACAGCACCGAAGGTTGCCTGCTTAAGGCTGGGATTGCTCGCATTTGAATCGTCGAATTTTTGGTGAATTTCGTGGACACTCTTTCCGATCAGGAATATCCCACCAAGTAACATGATAATATCCTTCATGGTGACCTCGTTTATTTCCGCAAATGATATGGCGTCCAACGTATGTTCGCCGTTGGAAATCGCATGGAAAACTCCCTGAACATCGATAAACAGTGACTCGAGTTCAAAAATTGCGCCTCCGAATACATCGCCGGTATTGATCCAATACAGAACGGACAATAGAGCAACTCGAGTGGCAAGGGCGATGATCAGGCCTAGATTTCTACCGAGAGCCTGCTTTGATGCAGGTAGTCGGCCAGTGAGGATAGCGATGAAGACGATATTGTCAATGCCAAGGACGATCTCCATGGCAGTAAGCGCAAGCAGCGGAATGATAAATTCGGGCATAGTTAAAATCGCGGTGATATTCCGCGCATCTTTCAATTGAAATATGTGATGTTGGCTACCGCAGGATCTTCATCAACCGATATAATAGCGTTTAACGTGTTTGTGTCAACGTTGACCGCAGTTGGCTTGAGTTTTGTGGATCTATCTTTGAGAGTACCAATGAAATGGGTTTATGGGGAAAGAAAAAACGATTGGTTGATTATGCAAGTTGCGCTGGTTGAGCTGGGAAGTTGCCGCAAGCGGCTATTGCACAGGTTGTGCAGTCTCTTCCCAAACCAGACGATGTGAATTTGCTGATCGGCGCTGAGGGATTTAGCGACGCTTCGGTGTATCAACTTGAAAACGGCTTGTTGATGGTCCAGTCTTTAGACTTTTTCCCGCCGTTAGTTAATGACCCTTTTATCTACGGACAAATCGCCGCAGCTAACTCCCTTAGTGATATATTCGCCATGGGCGCGACCCCCGTGACGGCTTTGAATATCGTTGCCTTTCCTGATGACAAATTGGATCTTAGCGTACTTACGGATATTCTACGAGGTGGTGACGATAAGGTGCGTGAAGCCGGCGCTGTGATCGCTGGCGGGCATACTGTTCGCGATGTAGAGATCAAGTATGGCCTTTCGGTTACTGGTATTTGCCGAAAGGAGGATTTGCACGCAAATTCAGGCGCTGAAGTTGGTGACGTCCTTGTCTTAACAAAACCCATTGGTACCGGGTTTGTGACGACCGCAATGAAAGCCGGCAAAGCAAGCCAGGCGGCAGAGGATGCCGCGATTGATGCCATGCGAACGTTGAACAATGTTGCGTCAGCTTCTGCTAGTGCAGTGGGGGCTAGTGCGGTAACCGATATAACAGGGTTTGGTTTAGCGGGGCATGCGCGGGAAGTTGCGATGGCAAGTGGTGTTACGTTAAATATGCAGTTGTCGGATATCCCCCAACTTCCAGAAGCACTCGACTACTATCGCAAGGGACTAGTAACGCGAGCATCCGCCTCGAACCGCGGCGCAAATGAGGATGATGTCGACGCGAGCGAAGCAGATCCCGAACTCATCGAACTACTATATGACCCGCAAACATCAGGTGGGTTGTTAATCTCAGTTTCGCAGGATCGTGTAGATTCCATGTTGTCGCTAATGCAGGATGGAGGGTGTGCAGGTGCGGTAGTCGTGGGGCACGTCTCGACCCATGATAAGGTGTCAATCGTGGCGTTATAAAATGGCGGTGGCCTATTTTGCGTATTGAATTGGGTCGCTTAGGTTGTTTTCGGCAAAACCTTGCAGTCTTAGTAAACAAGCCTCACAGCGGCCACACGCCAATTGTCCGTCGACAGGATCGTAGCATGAGGTCGTCATGTTGTAATCGACGTTTAGTCGACGCCCCTCCCGGATAATCTCAGCTTTTGTCATGTCGATAAGCGGAACGTGGATGTTCGTTTTTAGCTCTGCGGTATCGTCTGTATTGCAAGTACTGATTTTCGTCGCCAAATTCGCGAGTTTCTCAAATGCAGCGATGAATTCGGGGCGGCAGTCCGGGTACCCACTGTAGTCAAGCGCATTAACTCCTATGAATATGTGGAGTGCCTGGCGGACTTCAGCGAGGGCTAATGCGTAAGACAGGAAGATTGTGTTGCGGGCGGGCACATACGTGATCG
>DTSG01000186.1 GCA_012965455.1 Planctomycetaceae bacterium
CGTATTCGCGCCAGTACTTAACCGTACTCGGTATTACCTGCCCATTATCGCGGCGCCACATCAAGATCGGATTCCCCTGCTGGTCTACCGGACTAAACACTGCTTCAAACGAACGTAATTGTCCCCCGCGACCTAAGGCGTCATCCATTTTCCCAAAGTCAACATACCAAATCATCGGTGTTTCACCACGCCGCGCCAACGGTCGTCGTTCACCGGCAGGGTTATGGTACAAACTCAACGGCTTGGCAGAATAAAGATTCACTTCTTGATAATCCCGAAAATCAACGGGGTCAGGAGCGGTACTCCAGACGCCACCAAAGGTCTCTGGATAATTGACTTGTAGCCAAAACGAGCTCCAACCACCGGAACTATGTCCCGTCAAAAAACGAGCTTCAACCGCATTGATTGTGCGATAACGCCGAGCGACCTCAGGCACTAACTCCTCGACCAATGCAGCGCCTCGCGGGCCGTTGGTTGCACTGTCGGCATATACGTGATGCCCCCATTTACATTGGCCGTCGAGATACACGCGGATGAAATCCACTTCCGCATCACCGGTTGGATTTGAACCTTGCATGTGTCGCCGCCCCATCGTCTCATGGGCACCACCAAAACCTGAAATTTCATAGATAATCGGATATCGTTTATCTGTCGTTTCGTAGTAACTTTTTGGCAGAACGACTGTTGCTTTCTGAACGACATCACGATTAAAGAATGCTGAAAGTCGCGGGCTTAACATCCGTACTTGCTGATGATATTTCGTGCTGGAAAACTCTTTTCCAGCAACAACACTTGAGAGCCGGAGTTCAAATTCATTGTCGCCGTCCCAATCGATTTTCAAGACTTCACTGTAAAAATTACCCACCCCTTTAGCATGGTTTGAACGATAAAAATCATGGTCGAATAATGCTTGGAAAAAGTAAGTCCCCGCCGGCAGATCGCCTAGTGTCTTGGGAAAACCCTTAATGACACCTGTTAACGCAACAGTCATTTTCGGAGCCAGCGTGAGATCGACTGCATAAAACGGTTCTGGGCTAAACCAGTTAGGCCCCGTGAAGGGCGGCGAACCTTCCCGCTTCGACGTAAACAGATACAATCGCCCCGACAACGGTTGACTGAGCAGAGCTTGGTCTACGCTGACGGTCACCTTCGGAGCTGCTTGGAGTGGAACCATACTAGCCACGCAAACCAAAACCACACAAATCCACGTTATTATTCTCATGTAAAATTATCTCATCAAAGTATCAACTGCAATTAATCATCCCTCGGGAACCGTCTATCGTAACATTTACGGAGACATTTTCCATCAACACTGCTGAATTTGTACTTACGGAAATTCATCAGTGGCAGGTGCGGCTATTAGCGGTCAGTAACAAACACTCGAGTAGATCCAATGACGAGTTTTCGTTTGCCATAAACAACGACTCTCACTGTTTGCAACCCACTCGAAACGTTTTCGACTACCACGTCAACTGCTTGAGAGCCGACTTGCACCTCCCGCCGTACAGACACCCACACAGGATCGTTTGCCATTTCATACTCTTTTGAATACCCATTCCAGCGGTCAGGCTTCGGAGTTGCCTTAAGTACGTCGATATCGCGTTCTATCAACTGTTCTCTTTGCGACCCACGCTGAGTGACAACTTCAATAACGGCTTCACCAACAATCGGTGAGTCGAAGGTGACTTGCAACTTTTTCCCATTACTCACTGTAGCCGCACATTTCACGCGCATCCCGTCTGGATAATTCACTTTTAACAACGGGTCGCCGAGCAGGTTATACATCCAACTGTGTTCTTGTCGTTCTTCTTTAAGCAAGCCTGAGTCTGGACTCACGACCGCTGCTATTTGATCCAGCAAGCGTCGATTGGGAGAACCTGATTTCCCATCCGCTGCGACCAATTCCTGCTTGGCTAACATCACAATTTCACCCAATGTTTCGCGGCGATACTTAAAAGCTTGCCTTAACATGGAATCGCCCATAACACTCATCGCATAAGGCATCGTCACTCTAGTCGCCGCTAAAACAGCAATCGCCCCATCCGGTGCCAGTAGCATCTGTTCGCCAATACTTGCCCGTGGTGCATCAAATGCACCCGTGTCACAAGCAAGGAACACGCAAATTGGTGGCACGCCCCGCACCTTTAATTTCGCAGTATCTGAGGAACGATAGATCGGCAATGGCGGACATCCTGGTGCTCGCAATGCATCGAGTTGATAGCGTTGCCCATGTCCCATGTAAACCCAAAACAGGCCGCCTTCGTTAAACCGGTCGATCGTCGTGGAACTAAACTCCGTGGGCGCTGGACAATAAGGACTCTGCCAATTCGCATAGGTCATTGATACGTTCAACGACCCAGGAATCCCACCGCCAATCAGTCGGCGAGAAATGACATCTATCAATCCATCAGCCAAAGGTCCAAATCCTCCAACTCCTGCTATGAAATGCACATTGCGTTTGCTGGCGTGATTAACATAATCCTTTTCATACGAAATGATACGTTGCACTAATTCGGTCAACTGTTGAATATTTTCTACTGGCAATCGCCCCAGTGCTACATCGACTCGACCATCGCCATCAAAATCAGCGTAATGCGAATCAGAAGCAATTTCTGGATCCGACCCAAACAGCACATTCACCTTTGCGCGGTGGTAAAACGTCGGCACCTGTAAAGATGACAGCGAAGCCAACGGTGATTTCGATTGCAGTTTTGAACCAGTATCTACGCCTACATAACTCGGTGCGTCTCCGACAATTAAGATCGCCTTGACCTGTGACCTTTGCGGCAGCGCTAAGATGGTTGCACGAGTTAATCCTGCAGTTGCCGCTGGCACGACAAACTGCAACTTATGACCTTGCTTTTCGCGATACTCACACCAAGGCTGCAGTGCACTTCGGAGCGGGGTGGGACAGACTACAACTGTGTCGGTGGCGGTAATCGTACTGCTTGAGAAACAAGTAAAACAAGCAAGGACAAGCAAAGCCAACGACGAATCTAGCTGGGAAAATCGTCTCAACTGGTGACGGTTAACAAGCACAGCATTCCAGAGAGTGGTCATCCATCGCACCAATCCACAATCTCCTAATGCACTAATTAACCAATGACAATCCAACAATTGCACGACCGTGGTGTTGGTTTAGCAATAGACACTTTTCGTATGATTCTCGCGCCGACGTACGATCATTCAAGGCACGCTGTGATTCTGCCAAATAGAACCAAACCTGCTCTTCTTGCGCCAATACATCGCTAGCTTGCGTAAATAAAACGATGGCGCTGCGAACATTATTATCGCGCCATTGTAACTTCCCAGATTCATACTGGTGCCATGCGCGAAAAATCGTCGCCTGTGCTTGGTTACCCTGAGTTTGATACAGTTGATCTAACTTGCGACAAATCTCGGCATTGGCCTGAACTGTTTTGCTTGCGCGGATTCGAGTCCCCCGTAACCAAGCAGCCTCGGCTTGATCTTGGTCACCCATTGCCAAAAACGCATCACCGGCGAGTTCCCACAATCGAGTCGATTCTCCATCATGGATTAACCATTTCGACAGATAACCCAACGCCTCCACTGGTTCGTCATTCGCCAAGTGAGCATTGATCATGGCCTTCGCATAGCCAGGTCGCCACAGGGGTTCAATCATCTCCAGGGCTAACTCTCCTTCGCTAATCGCCTTTTCAAATTCACCTTTTTGCAGTGCAATCGAACTGGCCGTCATATGCTTCGCTGCCCCCATGCTGGCAACCGTTTCCACATCCCAATCGCGAGACAACGGATGGATAATTATCATTCCGGAGGCGTGCATCGAATTATCGTAAGAGACGTGAGCCTCATGTTCATCATAGGTATCACCGGGCGTCTCATAGGCCCAAGCTCGCATTTGGTG
>DTSG01000187.1 GCA_012965455.1 Planctomycetaceae bacterium
TGAAATCGCTTGAAGTAGGTGAGGGTCATGTTCTTTTAGCTTTAGGTAGCATGCCGACGGGAAAGCGATAAGATCGATGGAATATGCGTCTTGCTAAGTAGTTATCCTATGTTTGGCGGTGGTTGTCGTCAATGTCGTAGAGATGCGAGGTTGTCTGGCCTTTCAAATTGGTTTTGACTTGCCAAAAAAGTGTGGTGGCAAGCTGCACTTTACCGATAAAGGAAATGGTACCTGTCAGGGGGTACTTCATCGTGCCAGGATTACAGATAGACAATACAGATTGACAGATAGGAATCGATATTAAATTGTTGTTACAAATAAAACGTTTGACTTGTGTAGTTTGCTGCCTATTCGTGGTAGCAACGTTGTCTGCTCAAGACATAAAAAAACAAGGGACATTATTCACTTGGGCAGGTAGTGACGCGATAGGCGGCGCCGCGACGATGAGCGAAGGCCTCATTGGTGATCGTCCAGATTTTATCGAAGCCAGCACAACGGTTGGTCTGGGCGTTAAGCAAATCGAAATGGGGTACACCTATTCCTTTGACAACGACGGCACGACTCAAGCTCGTGGGCACTCTAACCCAGAGATGCTGTGGCGTTTGGGTTTCTACGCCGAATGGTTAGAAATGCGAATTGGCTATAACTTCAGTGAGTCCAGAGAACGCTCCGGTGGTGTTGATACAAACACTCGCGGGGGTGAAGACCTCTACCTTGGTTTTAAATTCGCTTTAACTCCTCAAGATGGCGTATTGCCAGAATCCGCGATGATGTTGCAAGCGACTGTTCCTACCGGTGATGATTCTTTTACAGCGGGCGAAACACTGCCCGCGATCACTTACACCTATTCCTGGGAACTGAATGAGAAATGGGCACTTGCCGGACAGACTCAGGTTGGCCGCGCAATCGATGGCTCGACCAGTCGCCCCTATACCGAATTCTCACAAGCGGTGGGCCTGGTTCGTACGTTCAACGACAACCTCGGTGGCTACTTTGAGTGGTTCTGTATGATTCCAGATGGAGCGGACGACGCTCCTCGTGAACACTACATGGACGGCGGGTTTGCTTACCAAGTGAATAACAACCTGCAGTTTGACGTACGAGTGGGATTCGGAATGAGCGATTCAGCCGACGATTACTTCGCAGGTCTTGGCGTTATCTATCGCTATTAATAGATAAACAATAAAGACGCCGTTGCGTTACACAACTGTCGTTGTGCAAAGTAGTCCAGCCGATCTAGTCCCTTGTGCTTTCGATTGCTATGCAAAACGAATCAACGCCCTGTAATTGCACGTGTGAAAATATTTTGATTAATCAAAAAAAGGCGTTGACACTTCTAATGACACCGAACTATATTAAATATTAGTAATTTTTTGATTAGTCAAAAAATATAACGGTCACTTTTTCAGTTTTCCTATTAGAAGGTGTTTTCCGATGTTGAGACGAGATCTACTCGTTGTGCTTTTCGTACTAATGATGGTGTCCAATGTTGCCGTAGGGCAAGAGAGCGAAGCCAAGAAGTTCATTGCCACCTGTAGCACAACTCAAGTTGCTGATTTTACCCGCGAGATCGTAGGAGATCGTTGGGAAGTTCGCTGTATTCTGGTTCCGGGCCAAGACCCTCATACGTACGAAACCAAGCCTGGCGACACAAAGATGGTCGCCGAGGCCGATCTCATCGTACGCAACGGTTGGCATTTAGAGGGTCATGAGTGGATGATGAACTTGGCCAAAGATGCCAATAAGCCAGTGGTAACTTGTGTTGACGGCGTGAAGTCTTTGATATTGGAAGAAGGCGGAGTAGAAGTGCAAGACCCTCATGCGTGGTTATCACCTATTAACGCTGCGATTTATGTTCGCAATATAGTAAAAGGTGTTTCGCAGATCGATCCGAAACATCGCATCGAGTATGAAGCCCGCGGTGAACTGTATGTGGCTCAACTACGAACACTTCACCTGTGGGTACAACGAGAACTCAATAAGATACCTCGCTCACAGAGGGTATTGATCAGCCATCACGACGCGTTCAGCTACTTTTGTACGCTGTATGGCTTTGCCGCTGCATCGCCAGGCGGTTGGAGTACTGGTGATGAAATTGGTGCAGGAATTACCGCTGAGCGACGACAGAAAGTTGTCGATTCGATTCGCTCCTACAACGTCAAGGCGATCTTCGTAGAAACAACAGTAAACCCGAAATTGGTACGACAAATAGCAGCGGATGCTGGGGTAAAGGTTGCCGGTTCGTTGTACGCGGATTCAATGGGCGGGCCCGGTACCGCCGCGGAATCTTATCTCGGAATGATGCGAGAGAATGTCATCCTGATCGTAAATGGTCTAAAATAGTCGCATGATTGCCAATCTTGATTCGTTACCCAGACGTCCTTTATTAGTGCTGGTCATGGCGACCGCGGTTTGGGGAAGCTTAACGTCATTTGAGAGTTTCAGGGCTTCGCTACCCAAACCAGAGGCTGTTGAGAATGTGCGTGCGGATGCTCAAAGCGAGTATACAATTACAATTACGTTGACGTTCGATGCCCAAGGCGACGCGTTCAGTCCGCTAGCATTACGAGTCTCACTCGACGGCGTCGATGAACCACTATTTGAATCAAATACGACAGTTCGAGCGGGCGTTCCGGTTTTGATTTCGCCTGTTGCGGGCATTAAAGTCGGAGTAAACGAACTACTGATCGAGGTTGGTAGTGGGACAGATTCCACTGAAGCATCGCTGCACCAGATTGCTCACGCGATTCGAGTCCAAGTGAGGGTTAACGAAGAGGTAATCGTCGAACGGACTCTATGGTCGGAACCGGGCAATACGATTAGCGGTTTGATTGTCCTAGATGTACCAGAGAATACGGCTGCGAGTGCACCAGTGGCAGAACATGAGGGGCACCAACACTAGGATGAGTATTTCTAAAAAAACAAATCGCCTGGGCGGCAAGTCGCAAATCCCTGCTATCGAAGTCCGTAACTTGACGGTCAGTTATGGTCCAGTTCCCGCTTTGCTAGACGTTTCGCTGTCGGTCGCCCCAGGACAATTAGTTGGTGTGATTGGTCCTAACGGTTCTGGTAAATCAACGTTGCTGAAGTCATTGTTGGGATTTGTTAAACCGGACTTCGGCGATGTCGAACTGTTCGGAGAAGATGCCGATAAAGCCAAGGGTCGTGTTGCCTACGTGCCTCAACGGGGAAGCGTAGACTGGGATTTCCCGGTGACGGTTGGCGAAGTTGCGTTGATGGGGCGTTATGGCAAGCAACCGTGGTGGCGAGACATGTCAGCGGAGGATCGCGAGATTGCCGAGTATGCACTTGAACAAGTCCGCATGTCAGAATTTCGCAACCGACAAATTGGTCAACTGTCTGGCGGTCAGCAGCAACGTGTCTTTATGGCTAGAGCGATTGCTCAAGGCAGTGAAATCCTGTTGCTCGATGAACCGTTTGCGGGAGTCGACGCTGCCACGGAACGAGCAATACTCGATGTGTTGGAGACGACACGTGAGGCAGGCAGGACCTTGGTGGTAGTCCATCATGATTTAACGACTGCCAACGAATATTTTGATTCGTTGATATTGCTTAAACAACGCCTGTACGCGCACGGTACACCCGAACAGGTTCTGCACCCTGAACTGCTTAGCGAAGTCTACGAGGGTAAACTTAGAGTGTTCGCTCATCTGCCAGCTGCCGGGCAATCTGAGGTTGGTCAGCGGGGTACACCCCATGAATAGCGTCTATCAGTGGCTTGTCGAAATTCATCAGGCGAACCCGTATTTGATCAAGGCACTACTTACTGGCTTGCTGGTAACGACCGTTTGCAGTGTGATTGGTTGTTACATCGTCCTGAGGCGGACATCGTTTCTAGCCGACGCTCTATCGCATTCGATGCTAGCCGGCGTCGTGGGTGGATATCTTGTTATGAAAATCCTTTTCAATGAAGAAGCACATGCATTGGGCATGCTGGTGGGCTCGATCGCCTCCGGCATTTTTACGGTCGCAATTATTGGATTCGTTTCCCGCAAGTCTCGTGTCAAGGATGATGCAGTGATCGGCGTCATGTACACCGGAATCTTTGCTTTGGGAGGCGTGCTGGCTTCTCGTTTCAGTGAATATGTCCATGTCGACGTTTATCATTTTGTGATTGGGTCGATTTTGGGCGTGAGTGATGGTGACCTGAGAATGATGGCGGTGGTCACTATTGTCGTCTTGACCTTCGTGATTTTGGCATTTCGCCAATTGCAGTTAATCTCGTTTGACCGCGTCATGGCCGCCTCGATCGGCGTTAATGTCGTATTGCTTGATTACATGCTAACCACTTGTACTGCGATGGTTGTTGTCACCGGTGTACAGGTTGTGGGAATTATCCAAGTGGTGGGGTTGTTAATTGCACCCGGCGCCACTGCCTATTTACTGTGTGACCGGCTGAAAAACATGATATGGGTGGCAATCCTGTTTGGCTGGAGCGGTTTTTTGGTCGGCTATTATCTCTCGGAACAACTCAATGTCGCTCCCGGCGGAATGATTGTCGTCGTCTCCACAGCTCAATTTCTTTTGGTCTTTCTGGTTGCCCCACGCTATGGACTACTGGCAGGCTTACAGCGTCGTTGGCGAGCGATCCCCCAGCAACTCATCGAAGACATTTTGGGAGTGATAATGCGTTCCGAAGACGAGCAAGCGACCATTGCTGGAATTGCTCAGCGGATAGAGTACCGAGTCGACCGCATTCGCAAAGCGATTCAAAGTCTGACGCGGCAAGAAATGTTGCTTGTCGAGGGCGATATCATTTCGCTCACCGACGAAGGGCGACAACACGCTCGGCGTTTGTTGCGATCGCATCGTTTGTGGGAAAGCTATTTGCAACATCTGGGTGTAGCCGCAGAAGAACTACACGATCGAGCGCATGTGTTGGAGCATGTCCACGATGAAGACGCGGTGGATTATCTCGATGATAAGTTAGGGCATCCGTTGGTTGATCCACACGGTGCCGAGATCCCGGAGGATTTTGTGCATCTTGTACCGGGGGAGGAAGTGCGGGTTGCGATTTTACGTGCCGGCCACCGCGGTGAAGTTGTGCGAGTGATTGGGGCGGATACTGGAGGCCTGGATGTCGGCATGCAGCTTGTTGTGGGCCCACGGGAAGATGATTCTCAAATGTGGGTTGTAACTGTGATGGACCATAATTCAATGCAAGGCGTAGTGCGATTGAATCATGCTCAGGCTGATTCGGTCATTGTAAAACTGCAACCTAGTGACTAACGATCCGCAGTGCTAGGATTCCGTTTCATCGAATTCAGGCGGCTCTGATGGCGCCAGCATTTCCAGCGCGATTGCTGCTTGGTCTGAAGGCACACGGAGTTTGAACCCGCCACTGAACGACAGACCGGCAAATGCGCCGCCACCATCATCTCCTTCGACGATGACCAGCAGGTCGCTGGTTCGCAAGAATTGAGCAGCCAAGTTCGCTTCGGCCGCTGTGGCAAATGTGGCAACGATGGTCGTGTCAGTCATCGCCTGACTCCTTGATGGTGTGTCGTGGGTTTATGAGAACGCTCGTTACGAAGTGTTTAGACTACGTAGCGTTTCTAAATTGTATTGGTCCCATGTTAATTCAGCTGGGCAATCCGGTCGATCTCCCTTGGCCGTTTCTAGGTACATCGGGATATTTGTAAAACGCGGGTCGTTCAACAACAGTCGAAATGGTTCGAGACCCATTTCGCCAGCGCCAATGTGCTCGTGACGATCTTTGCGACTACCTAATTCTCTCTTGCTGTCGTTCAAATGAAAAGCGAGAAGTCGTTCTAAGCCGATGAGTTGATCAAATTGTTCCCATGTTTGGGCATAAATAGATTCGTCTCGCAGGTCATATCCAGCGGCGAACATATGACAGGTATCCACGCAGATTCCAACTCGCTCAGAGGATTGGCATTGCTGCAACATTTCGGCGAGTTGTTCGAGTTGCCAGCCGAGATTTGATCCTTGGCCTGCAGTCGTCTCGAGCAGACACTTAGTCGTCACCTCAGGAAGTCGCTTGTGGACTTCGTCGAGTGCGACCGCGATTCGCTGAATGCCTTCCGCGGCAGTACTGGTTGTATATGAACCTGGGTGAACGACGACATAGGGGATACCGAGAAGTTCAGCGCGTTGCAGTTCGATCACAAAAGCATCGATGGATTTTTCCCATAGTTCATCTTTGGGGGAGCCCATGTTAATCAAGTAAGAGGCGTGCGAGAGGGTGTGCTTGATCCCGTGTGTGGCAAGTTGAGTTCTAAAGAGGCTGACGTCGTCGTCGCAGATATCCTTGGCACGCCATTGGTTGTTGTTTTTAGTAAACAACTGCACGCACTGGCAACCAGCAGCAGCACCGCTGTCGATCGATTTGTAGTATCCACCGGCGATGGACATATGAGCCCCGAGTATTGGCATGGTGATGTATTTGCCTCTCTTACAAAAACTATTTAGAGCAAGAAGTTCTGGGGGTACGAGTTCGTCATTCGTATAGATCGTAGTCGTCGCAGTGGCGCGAGAGGACTTCGTGGGGTTCCAAGTTAAATAGGATGTCTCCGCGAGTGTCCCAGTTCTCACCATTATAGAAGAATATGGCGGTCGCAATGCGGGCGTTGCCCACGGCTTCCACATCTTCCATCGGACCGCCGGGAATAGCATCGAAATGGATCACCGTGGCAAGTAACGCATGTAAGTTTGCCGATTGTTTTTCTATGGCCCAGATGGTAGCGTCGTCAAACTTGCAACTCTTCCACGTCAGCCCTTTAGGTTTCCCAGATTGCGAGACAATGGAGAAAAAACGCTGTTGCAGAGTCGATTGATTGTCAATAAATGCAGTTTGTTGAGCAGCGTATTGGTCTGCGGTCAGCGGTTTAGTGGGAACGCTGCTTTCGTCGGAGGATTCAACGACTCTCGCCGAGGAGCGTTTGCGGCGGACAGTAATTACCGTAGCGACTAACAGGCAGAGCAATACTAGCGCGAACCCACAAACAGTTGTTAGAATACCTATACCGTCAGACATGCGACCCCAATCTTACTGTGTGCTACTAGTACGGTGATACGTTTTCGTAGCCATGGGCTTTTTGTAGATAGGACATGAACGCATTTGAGATTAGTCCTTGAGTTCCGGGAGCCTGTTGCGTACCTCGGTACATCGTGTCCGTCGCACCAGCATTCATGAATTGGCTAAATGCGCCCGGTCCCAGAGTACCGGATCGCACGTATTGAATCAGCGTGCCAAACCCTTCAATGGAGTTTTCATTGGCAGTGGCATCTGGATCTGTCAGAGGCGGTTGAGTCACTTCGATTTTCCGAACAAGATACACATATCGATTGGTTGAATCCGTAATGACAACTGGCGTACCACCGACTGTTAATTGATTGAAAATACGATTGGCAGGGGACGGTGCATTTCCGGCACGGTCATAAATGTCCGGAATCTGTCGCGCCACATGCTTCGCACTCGCTTCCGCAATGGTGACATTTTCGGCAATCTGTTGCTCAGTTAGTTCTTTGTAAATCGCATTGGCTTCGGGCACCATTTGCATTCCACCCCCAAAACCACCCGTAGTTCCGGCCCGCAGGACCGAGGTTGGCGTTGTGGTGAAAGGTTCTGCGCCTGCCTCAGTTGCCAGCGCTGATAGTGATGCATAATTATCGCCATTCTTGGCATAATGTTCAACCAACCGCTCGGCCTTGGCAATCGCATTCTCCTTGGCCTTGGTTAGTCGCCACCCAGCAATCAAGTTATTCTTAACTTCTAGATTGTCTAATGTGATTTCATCAAATGAAGTTGAAAGTGCTTCGCTGATCTGCCAATAGACAAACGTATACGTCCTTCCAAATTCACCAGATTCCTTTTCTTGCACCTCAAAAAATCGGCTCGTCGTAAACAGTGTTTGAGTCGGGGGTGGCGTTCCTGGTTGGTTGTGTACGTTGTAGGCAGTACGCACTAGCTTGTGCCAGCTAACGGAATGTTCATTGAACCCACCGTAGGGATTTTCGGTTATCGGTTGTTCGTATCCGAACGAGTTGGAACTTGGATTGCGCTGT
The DNA here is from genome assembly GCA_012965455.1 of Planctomycetaceae bacterium. Classification (GTDB taxonomy): domain Bacteria; phylum Planctomycetota; class Planctomycetia; order Pirellulales; family Pirellulaceae; genus UBA721. Next base: position 8,050 of record DTSG01000187.1, read on the forward strand.
GCGATCATGGGGCCATGAACCGCGGAAATTAGCGGAGACGTATGGAGCTCAACAAATACCGGAGATGCAACGTCTTCATCAATTCCGTCATCTGCCGCAACAACTGTATCGTTCTCGCCCTCATCGGTGTCAGTTTCCCCGTCGTCACAATCATCATCAGCGGTCGGTGCGGGGGTAGCTTCAGCGTCTTCAATTACGGGAGCCGCCTGCATGTATTCCTTGCTTAGTCGGTTGTTGATTTCAATAGCGATGGCAGCCATGTGTTTGTCTGCGGCCTCGACGAAACCGCTACCGACCGTAGTTTGGGATTTGTTAATAGCGTCATAGACTGTTTCGAAGTTGGTTTTGGCGGTGTCGCCATATTTAGAATCAGCATAGGCAGCAACCGCTAATTTAACAGCTTCCAATTCAACATCAATCAACGCGTGAACTCGAGTTGGTACGTTCGTCCGAATGTAATCTTCTCGCACTTTGTCACGGGCTTCTGCGAAAGGTTGAGCGATAAATGGAGCTGGCTCTGGCGGCGCATTGGGATCTACCAAACTGGCCGGATCCACGTTTGGTTCCAGCGGAATAGGCGTGTCCAATCCCGAGAGATCTTCGGGCTTTTCAGGCTCATCTGCGGACTCGTCACTTTCCACAGGGGTGTCCGCGGTCGGGTTCTCGCTAGCTGCAGGGGGTTCAGTGGATTCGTCGGCCGCATCCTGAGTCAGGCAACCGTCTGCGGATTCTGGCTCAACAGCGGTTTTCGCGGGTTCAGCGGTGCTTTCTTTCGGAGACTCGTCTTGTGCATCGTTTTTTGATTCGGCTTCGTCACTGGCCTCCTCTTGATCTGCGGCAGCATCTTCTTTGTCGTCTGCGGTTTCAGCGCCCTCGTTAGATTCACCGTCAGCCTGTGCGTTGATGTCGTCGAGAGTTTTTTCGGGCGCGGGATAGGTTTCGATGTTTTTGTTGTAGTACTCGAGCAACACATCTTCGTTAACTGCAATGTGGTCTTCAATCTGTTTGGTAGCTAGGACTTCAAAGGCGTCATGGTTAATAGCTAGGAATTGATATTGATATTTGGTAGGTGTACGAGCGCCGCCACTGCGATAGACCGCGTCGTCGATTTGAGTGCCGAATGTTGGCGCGAGGCCCGAATCATCGGCGAGATGTTCGCGTCCGGCGGCGAGCATTTCTTTAAGTTCTTCTGAATTTGGTTCGCCAGTGACGGATGAGGCATCAACGGCAACGGTCAGGATCTCAAATTGATGCTGATCAGTGAGGAGTTTGTAGCTTGCCCAGCGGTCGGAAATTGAAGGAGCTTGGGGAACGCCAAGTACGCCCATTTGCGCCAGTCGCCTAGCAGAAATGATCTTTGCCAGCAATTCAAGAATCCGCCGTTTTGATGCCGAATCTCCGATAGTGGAATCCTGAGCCGCCTGTACTTGCTCGGGGGTGTTTTTTTGTGAGATGTTTTTCAGGTACGCGTCTGCTTGCTCGGTGGACACGCCCATGTTGTATTGATTAGCAATACTCGAAAGAAAGGTTAGGTCTACCGGATGGATTGGTTGAAAGCCGATAGCTAAAGGATCGATTCCGGCGAAATCGCCACTTTGGTTATTACGGAAAGCATTTTGAGACAGTGTTGCAATAAACTGTTGCAGGTCCTGCGAACGATTTTGCAGGTTGATCGCCTCGGTGTCGGTAACTGAAACATCGCCGTTAGCGGTCGTCCATTTTGCTAAGGGGAAACCATCGCCCCGGAATTCGCCTTGATTGGGACCGCCTTGGACGGCTGCGTAATACGCGGGACCTATGACAAATGCTCCCACGGCAATCACTGTGAGCAGCGAATATGCAATTGTTTTGTGTTTTGTTACAATCGCAAACATCGAAGGACCTTCAAAAGTCCCAGCCTTCTTTTGTGCGTCAATGCGATCTTGACGTTGCTGGTCTTGATCCTTTTTTATTTTGTCTAGTTGATCGCCTTTATTTCGGCCGTAAACTCGATTTGGACGCTTGGATTTTGCCATGGTGTGTCATTCCTGAGACGGAAAAATTTGGATTTTGACTTGACGGATTGAAAAATATGGTATTAATTGTTCAGCAAAGAGGGAGGGCGGAATGCACTGTGTCTGGGAGTAAAGTAGCTGCCGTTAATGCCGTAACATGGTATTTTACGGGTTTTTATTGTTTATTCAAACCCCAATGCTGACGCAATTAATTCACAGTATACCGGCAATGTTAGCACTGTGGTTAGTGGGGTTACCGACATTTTGGGGGTTCCAGTGGTTGTAATTATGCCGCCTTGGTATTGGACAACAGCTGTAGAATTCACCATGCTGGGCTCAAGAAAATCAGTCAAACATGCAGATACTACTATCAAACCCAGTTTTAACGCAAGTAGCCAACGATACATCAGCAATTGGTTTGTTGCCGGTGTCCCCACGGCGAGAAAATCTTTCTCAACGCTTCGTCCAGGCAATTGCGTACATATAGAAGCGTGGTTATTGTAAGACCGCAAAGTAATTTCAAATAATCGTACATCGCACAAATAGTCCACATAGTTCAGAGCATAGATTATCGGCCATGGGTAAGCATCTTGTTATCGTAGAATCACCAGCGAAGGTCAAAACGATCTCTCGTTTCTTAGGTGATGATTATGTAGTTGAAGCGAGCATCGGGCACGTGGTGGACCTGCCACCACGTAACCCTAAAGGGGTGAAGGCGCCCGTCCCCGGATTAGACTTGGACAATGATTTCAAGCCTACATACGTAACGATTAAGGGTAAGAACAAACAACTCGCCAAACTAAAGAAGGCGGGCAAAGAAGCGGATACGATTTGGATGGCGACTGACCTTGACCGTGAGGGCGAGGCAATCGCATGGTTGTTGGCCGAAGCGATGCAGGCTGACGACAGCAAATTGCGGCGTGTTGTTTTCAACGAGATTACCAAAAGCGCAATTCTAGAAGCGTTCGAAAATCCCGGCGCCATTGATATGGCGAAAGTGAATGCTCAGCAGGCTCGCCGTTTTCTGGATCGCATTGTGGGATACCAAGTGTCGCCGTTGTTGTGGCGTAAGGTTGCCGGAAAGCTGAGTGCTGGGCGAGTGCAAAGTGTCGCAGTTCGCTTGATTGTTGACCGTGAAATAGAAATACGCGCTCATGTTCCCGATGAATCTTGGCAACTAACCGCGAACTTAGCAATGGATCCATCTCAAGCAGAAGGACTGATGACGACTTGGGCAGATTTTATGGCCACGCTAGATGAAAAAGAAAAGGCGCCTACCAAGAAACGGCAAAATGCTTGGCTTGCACAACACGCTAGTCTCAAGACCGAGTTGTTGAGCATTGGGGGCGAGAAGTTTTCAGTGACTTGCGCGTCTGACGACCCTCAGGATCTGTCCGCCGAGATAACAGCGGTTTCCGAAGCAGTCGGAATGGTCAATGTGCGAGTCGAGACGACAGCAGACCCGGACGGAAAAGGTCCTGCCAAATTCAAACGCCAAGTATGCGGTGACATCGATCCTGCCGCTCGCTACGAAGTCGATGCGATTGAAACTAAGCCAACAACCAAAAAACCAGACGCTCCCTTTATTACGAGCACACTGCAAGTCACGGCGTCGAACGTCCATGGTTTCACGGCGAGTCGCACGATGCGGATTGCACAGAAGCTCTATGAAGGTTTAAATATTCCCGGCGAAGGTCACGTTGGGTTGATCACTTACATGCGTACCGATTCAACCGCGATCTCGAAGGAAGCGATTTCTCGAGTTCGTGAGCATATCACGAATACGTGTGGACCTGAGTATTTACCGGAGAAACCTAATTACTATGGTTCTTCCAACAAGAACGCACAGGAAGCTCACGAAGCTATCCGCCCGACCTACATGCACCTCACTCCCGAAAAAGTAGCCAGTTCGCTCGACGAAGAACAGTTGAAACTCTACCGTTTGATCTACAACCGCTTTAATGGTTGTCAAATGACCAATGCTCGCTGGAAAGTTACGACCGTACAACTAAAACGGTCGGATAAAGACACCGCCGCAGTTCTCAAAGTCACCGGTCGCATTCTCGACTTTGATGGGTTTTACAAAGCGACGGGCGTTCCCACTGCTAGTGATGAACAGACGTTACCAGCGTTGACTCAGGGTATGGAGATGGCCCCATTTTCGATCGACCCGCGGCAAAAGTTGTCAGCTCCACCATCCCGGTTTAATGAAGGTTCGCTCGTCAAAAAACTGGAGTCTGAAGAGATCGGGCGTCCTAGTACCTATGCCGCGATCATTCGCACAATCCAGGATCGGAATTATGTGGAAAAACGAGGCAATCGTTTCTTTGCAACTGACTTGGGCGAAGTGGTGACTGAAAAGCTAATTCAAGGTTTTCCCGGTATCATGGATCTGGGTTACACCAAATGGATGGAATCGCAACTGGACTTGATCGAAGACGGTAGTTGCGATTGGAAGGCGTTCATGCACGAATTCTATAGCGAATTCCGTAAAGATTTGGATACCGCTCATGAGAACATGACGCACGCGAAAGCGGAAACAGAACTGGCGCCGGAAGAATATAAGTGTCCCGACTGTGGAAAACGCACAGAATACCGGTTTGGTCGTAACGGACGGTTCCTGAGTTGTACTGGTTTTAGAGTGCCACCGGTAAAGATTGACATCCCTTGCATTGGTTGTGGGCTGGCTGAGATGGGAGTCAATAAAGGAAAAACGGCCCGTTCTCGCCCCTTCCTTACTTGTTTTGGGTGTGAGCAGAAGACGACATATTCCAAATTGAAGGATGAGGATAAAGCACGTATTGTCACGATTGCCGACGCGATGGAAGTTGGTTGTAAATACGCAGCGCCGATCGACCATGAAGGCCGTCCTATTAATCCGGAAATGACCAATATCGCTTGTCCGATATGTAATGACCCGATGGAAAAACGCAAGAGCCGGTTTGGTTTGTTCTTGAGTTGTGGCAAATACCCTGATTGCAAAGGCGTCGTCAATCTCGACAAAAAGAATGGAGGTGTCGCGCCTCCGAAAACGCCACCACTAGCGACCGATATCGAATGCAATAAATGCGATTCGCATCTCAACCTGCGGAATGGCGCTCGTGGTCCCTGGCTCGGTTGCGCCAAGTTTCCTAAGTGCCGCGGACGTGGTGCTTGGAAGAAGCTTGAGGAAGACGTGCGTAACAAGTGGGCGGCAGCGTTGGATAACCACGAAGCTGAAAATCCACCGCCGATCATGCGAACGGTTGCAGGCGAAGTTGTTGAAGCTGGCTATCTACCGGAAACGTTAGAAGATGATTTCGCAGCCGCCGGTGAACCTGATTCCACCGCATAAAGGTCGGGCTCGGCCAAGACAGTGCTAGTTCGGGATGGAGTTTCCTAGCAATAGTGCACAGATATCAATCTTCACCGACGGCGATAGCCGTAGCGGTGGCGTGTGAGCGGCAATGGGAAATCGAAATGAGCATGTCGGTGATACCCAGTTCGTTAC
>DTSG01000188.1 GCA_012965455.1 Planctomycetaceae bacterium
TGCTCGGTGGTAGGATCCGCGTTGTCATATTTGCCGGTGTTTGGCAACCGGCGAGGATCGCCATTACCCCTAAAACCGACCCATAAAATATCCTCGGCAAATGAACTATACTTATTATTGTGGTGAGCTTAGTCTTCATTTTACATCACACTCTATCTAAACTACTTAAAATATTGAAACTTGAAAATACACGGAATCACAACGCGTTACCGCACGCATTCTGTTGTAAATTTACCGGTTTTGGCGTTTTCATCCAATATCAATTCAGCAATCCATTCGCACTCAATCATTTAGGTTACAAAACCAACAGTGACATCCACCGATATAACCACGTGTCTGAAGACTAAAGCTCACGAATTGGGCTTTCAACTCGCTGCTTGCTGTCCAGCGGTAACGCCCACCGGATTGCACCACTTAACGCACTGGCTCAGCGAGGGCTTTGCCGGCACGATGCAATATATACAAGATCGCCAAGACGCCTATGTACATCCCCGCCATGTGCTTCAGGGCGTGCAGTCTCTGTTAGTGCTCGCGATGCACTACGGTGAAGGCGACGTTGTGATACCAACCGCAGGGGAGGGTCGTGTCGCTCGGTATGCGTGGGGCAGCACCGACTACCATGACCTCATCCACAAACGAATTAAACAACTCAAAGAATATCATCAAGAATTATTGCCTACGGAGCAATGCCGTGGAGTCGTCGATACTGCGCCCATCCTCGAAAGAGAATTCGCTCAAATGGCGGGCCTCGGCTGGGTTGGCAAAAACACGATGCTCATTCATTCCCAACAAGGCAGCTATTTTTTCCTAACGATCCTCTTAAGTACCGCCGAGTTAGACTACGACCAACCTAGCAAAACCAATCACTGTGGAACTTGCACTGCCTGCCTCGACCAATGCCCCACCAATGCATTCCCAACTCCATTTGTCCTTGATGCCACCAAATGCATCAGCTATTTAACAATTGAACACCGCGGCTCGATTCCCGACGAGCTAAAACAAAACATGGGCGACTGGGTCTTTGGCTGTGACATTTGCCAAGACGTCTGTCCTTGGAACCGCCGCGGACCGCACCACAGCGAACCCGATTTTATTGCCAGCGAACGATTGAACTGTCTCGATATTGAACAACTATTCCATTCCACCGAGGATGCATTCCGTGTATCCTATCGGCACACGCCGCTCTGGAGAACAAAACGAGATGGACTACTCCGCAATGCTGCAATTGCTCTTGGCAACCAACTCGCGGTAGAACATTTAGATATTTTAAAGGATGCCTTGCAAGTTGAATCGCCATCCGTACAAGACGCTTGTCGTTGGGCCATCGCTAAAATAGAATCTGCAATAGCATAACTCCATATTCCCTATAGAAAACCTCTCTTTTGGTTCAACTAAAACCACTATCGCTTGATAATATCGCCATCGGATTTCCCGTAGTCCAAGCGGCGCTCTCGGGATACAGCGACTGGCCGATGCGATTGATCGCGCGAAGACACGGAGCGACCTATGGGATCTGTGAGGTAATGCTCGACAAATTTCTCGTCGACCTAAACCCTCGGCGGCAGAAAAACAAACATTACCTGCATATTACCGATGAAGAGCGACCGGTGGGCGGACAACTCATGGGTACCGAACCAGAGCAGTTTGCCGCCGGTGCCGTTAAATTGGTTGAGGCAGGATTCGACGTCATCGATATCAATTTTGGCTGTCCTGTCAAAAAAGTACTAGGCCGTTGTCGCGGAGGGTTTCACCTCAGTCAACCGGACGTAGCCCTAGATATCATCCAACGCACTCGAAAAGCCGTGCCGTCGGCCATTCCAGTCACTGTCAAAATGCGCCGAGGAATCGATGACACCGAGGACAGCCGAGATCATTTTTTTAAGATCATCGACGGCGCATTCGATATCGGCGTCGCGGCAGTCACGGTTCACGGACGGACGGTGAAACAACGCTATAATGGACCTAGTCGTTGGGAATTTCTAACTGAAGTCAAACAACGATTTCCCGATCGCGTGATCCTCGGAAGTGGCGATCTTTTTGCCGCTAACGATTGCCTCGATATGATCGCGCAAACGGGAGTGGATGGAGTGACGGTGGCTCGCGGATGCATTGGGAACCCCTGGATTTTTCAACAAACAAAAGCCTTGGCTAAAACGGGCACTCTGCCTCCGCCTCCGTCTCTGTTTGAACAACGAAAAATCATCACGAAGCATTTCGATCTAGCAGCTCAACTCTACGGTGAGGAAAGAACGGCGATGGTGATGCGTAAGTCCTGCATTAAATATTCGGCCTTACACCCAGAGCACAGTTTAGTACGCGCCGATTTCACTAAGATAAAGAGTCGCGAAGATTTACAAAAAGTACTTCGCGATTGGTATGCCCAGGACCTTGATGGGTGCTATCTGCCTCGATCTATCCACGTCTGAATGCCATCGCAGTCCAGAGATGTGCTAACCAAGCGACTGTTGTGACGAATAGTCGGTTTATATCAAACAGTTTTGAGAGCAAACTGGGCGAATTGATATTGCGGACATTCAATTCTGATATTTCACGTTAGAATGAATGCGATGATCGACTCTTACTTATTGTTTCATGAAGGTTTTGGGTGTTGATGACGGATTCACCAATATTGATCACCGGTGGGGCGGGGTTCATTGGCAGTTGCTTAGCAAAGCAACTCGTGCTAACCGCTGCGCAAAACGTCATCGTGCTCGATAAGTTGACCTACGCCGGCAACCTCGATTCATTACAAGAAATCGAAAACCACGAACTTTATAGCTTCATCCCAGGAGATATTTGCGATTCAGATTTGGTCGCGGATATCTTAGCTCAACACAATCCTCGGGGGATCATCAACCTCGCCGCTGAGTCTCACGTCGACCGCAGCATTGATGGCCCTGCTGAATTCGTACAAACAAATGTCGTTGGCACCTGCAATCTGCTTGATAGTTGTTTTCAATATTGGCGAGACCAGCCTGCTGAAGCCCAAGCACAGTTTCGGTTTCTTCACGTCTCAACCGATGAAGTGTATGGATCGCTCGGTCCCACAGGCCTCTTTTGCGAAACCACAGCTTACCAACCTAACTCGCCGTATGCAGCCTCCAAAGCCGCAGCTGATCATTTTGTAAGAGCATACCATCATACATTTGGTCTGCCCGTCCTGACGACCAATTGTTCCAATAATTATGGTCCCTTTCAGTTTCCCGAAAAATTGATTCCGTTGATGATTTCCAAAGTAGTACAACGTGAACCACTGCCGATTTATGGTGACGGATCCAACGTCCGAGATTGGTTGCACGTAGCAGATCATTGTGGGGCTCTGCAAACAGTATTTAATCAAGGCGAACCTGGACGAGTCTACAACATCGGCGGCAATAGTGAACGCACCAATTTGGAAATCGTACACGCCATTTGTGATATCGTCGATAAATTAAATAATCACGATCACTGTAGTCGTGAACTTGTTACATTCGTTACAGATCGGCCTGGCCATGACCAACGGTACGCCATTGACTGCTCACGATTAAGCACTGAATTGAACTGGCAACCAAAATTTAAATTCGAAACAGGATTGGAACAAACCATTGACTGGTACCTACAGAACTCGCAATGGACAAAACGGGTGATGGATGGTAGTTACCGCGGACAACGGCTCGGCAAACAACAGTAGATATCACCACGGCGCCGGCAACTTTGATGGTCGGTATTTAAAACACAAACCACGCATTAGACGAAGCAGTAAAGCTATGACTGAATCACATTTTAATAAAGGTATCATTCTCGCAGGTGGTAGCGGATCACGACTGTACCCCCTGACGCGAGTGATCTCCAAGCAATTGCTACCCATTTACGACAAACCGATGATCTACTA
>DTSG01000189.1 GCA_012965455.1 Planctomycetaceae bacterium
TTTTTAGTCGGTAAGTAAAGCTGGTTTGCTGCGACGTTCAACGGCCACTGGTTTTGGGAGCATTTGGCCCCGTGCCGTCTGTCCGCTGAAACGAAGTGTTGGACGAGTGGGTGAACCAAAACGAATAGTAAATTAGGTAAATGCGGCAGTCTCGGTGAACTTAAAAATAAAAATCGATTCAGCTGAGAAACGAAGACATTCATAGTCGCTGCGAACCGTAGTTGAATGGTCTGTTTTACGCTATGGATACATTCATAAATAACCTATCATTATTATCATAGTCAAGTAGGTTAGTCGATGTAACTATTTTATAAGGCATTTAGACCGAATGGGTAACGTTGTCGAGTTACACCATGCGATTGTCGATCATTATCTGACGATTGCGCGTGATAGAGATTCCACACAGCAAGAGTTTCGTAAGTCCTTTGATCATTTGGGGCAAATTTTGGCTGTGGAAATGACAAGAGACTTCCCCGGTGATGCCAACAGTGTTGATACGCCACTGGAGGCAACTCAGGGTTTTCGGTTGCACGCTCGTATTGCGCTAGTACCAATTCTGAGAGCCGGGTTAGCACTCGTTGATCCCTTTGTCGAGTTGCTGCCGACGTCGGTGGTGATGCATCTGGGCATGTATCGCAACGAAGAAACGGCAGAGCCCGTATGGTATTACAATAAACTCGACGAGCAAGTGCCTGTCGAGCGAGCGGTGATTCTTGATCCGATGCTCGCCACTGGGGGTTCCGTCATGGCGGCCGTAGAGGCGCTGCGAGCGTATGGGGTAGCTCAGGTCGAGGTAGGTTGCGTTGTCGCTGCGCCTGAAGGTATTCAGGCGGTGCAAGAGTTCGATGCAGATGTTGATTTGACAATATGCAAAATTGATGACCGATTGGATGATAATTGTTTTATCAGACCTGGTCTCGGTGACGCTGGCGATCGGTATTTTGGTACAGCGTAGTGGGAGATAGAATTTGTGAGGCAGTCATTATTGTTACTTTGGAAACAGATAAAGTTGGCACCTAGTTGGGGACAGTCTACCGATGGATGATGTATTTCCGCGTCTTATTAGTTGTGTTGGTCTACTTGTAATGTTGTTGCTCGCGTGGGCGATGGGTAAACATCGGAAACAAGTCAATTGGCGAATTGTCGGCGGTGGACTGTTAGCGCAATTCGTGCTAGCGGTATTTGTCATGCGAACCGAAGAAGGAAATGCACTATTTACTGCCATTGGTGGGGTGTTTGCCGGTATGCTGAATTTTGTCGATGAAGGATCGGCAATGGTATTCGGCGACAATTACACGGATTTCTTTTTCGCGTTTAAGGTTTTGCCGACGATTATCTTTTTTTCGTCGTTAATGGCTGTGCTGTATTACCTAAACATCGTCCAACCTCTGGTTCGATTTTTGGCTTGGACGATGCGGGTAACATTTCGCACTTCAGGTGCGGAAACACTTGCCGTGGCGGCCAATATATTCGTTGGTCAAACGGAGGCACCTTTGGTGGTCAAGCCCTACGTGGCAGCGATGACTAGGTCGGAGTTGATGTCGTTGATGGTTGGCGGATTTGCGACCATTTCCGGCGGAATCTTAGCCGCTTACATTGGAATGGGAATTGACGCAACACACTTAGTGAGTGCGTCGGTAATTTCCGCGCCGGCTGCGTTAGTCATCGCTAAGCTACTCGAACCAGAAACGGAAGTTCCCTTGACGTTGGGGCAGGGAGTCACCATCCAAAAGACGGACAGCGATCCGGTGAACGTTGTGGATGCCGCGGCTCGGGGCGCCGGCGATGGGCTAACGCTGGCACTTAACGTAGGTGCTATGTTGATAGCATTTTTGGCTTTGCTCGCTGGCGTTGACTGGTTAGTTGGATTTGTTGGCGAAGTTTGCGAATGGCTCGTCAACACGGTTTGGGGCGGGTCCGCTGTAGATTACCAATGGGGGTTAGCATCCATCATGGGGTGGCTCTTTGCGCCGCTGGCGTGGTTGATGGGTATCCAATGGGCGGAATGTTCCATTGCCGGTGAGTTGCTCGGCTACAAGTTGTTTGCCAACGAGTTTATTGCTTATCAAAATTTGTCGGAAATGCAAGGAAACCCTGAGACAGCGTTGAGCACGCGGACAACGGTTATTTTGACCTATGCGTTATGTGGCTTTGCGAATTTCGGATCGATTGGAATTCAACTCGCTGGAATCGGTGGGATAGCGCCGTCGCGGCGCTCGGATCTCGCCAAGCTTGCGGTTCGCGCGATGCTCGGCGGTACGCTGGCTGCCTTTATGACAGCCTGTTTTGCTGGGATGTTGTACGGAGTACCGTGGGACGTCATCAAATGGTAATCCTTGTACCTGAGGTATAAGCGGATCTATCTGCGTGGAGTATTATTTGATGTTACATCTAAAGTCGGCGAATGAATTGCGTGACTTGATAACGGCGGGGGAAGTTTCCGCACGTGAGGTACTTGACGCGCACCTGCAACAGGTCGAACGCGTAAACGGTGCAGTAAATGCGATCGTGACTCTGGATGTGGAGCGGGCCGTCCAATGGTCAATTGAGGCAGACGAGCACCAAGCGAAAGGCGGTGAATTAGGGGTTTTACATGGTTTACCGGTCGTGCATAAAGATCTGTTTAGTACGGCGGGAATGCGAACGACATTTGGCTCGCCGATATATAAAGATCACGTACCTGATGCGGACGAGTTGATTATCCAGCGTCTGCGTGGGGCCGGAGCCATTTCAATCGGCAAGTCGAATACTCCAGAGTTCGGTGCTGGATCACAGACATTTAATGAGGTGTTTGGTGCGACTCGAAACCCCTACGACTTACAGAAGACGTGTGGCGGTAGCAGTGGAGGAGCGGCTGTGGCGTTGGCAACTCGGATGGTGCCGATTGCTGATGGAAGTGATATGGGTGGGTCCTTGCGAAACCCGGCCAGTTTCTGTAATGTTGTTGGGTTTCGGCCCTCCACAGGACGAGTGCCGACGTGGCCCAGTGATAATTTATGGTTTTCATTTGGAGTTCAAGGCCCCATGGCACGCACTGTACAGGACGTCAGCTTGATGCTCGCTGCGATAGCGGGTCCGGACCAGCGAGTGCCTTTAAGCATCACGGAACCTAGCGAACAGTTCTTGGGCTCGTTGGATATCGATTTGCGTGGTAAACGTGTTGCCTTCGCACCAACTCTGGGCGGTCTCCCAGTATGTCGCGACGTTGTGAAAGTCATTGAAAAACAACGGCGGGTACTTGAGGAGCTAGGTTGTGAGGTTGTGGACGCATGTTTAGATTTTGATCGAGCGGATGATGTGTTTAAGACACTCCGTGCTTTCCGCTTTGCGATGAAGTACGGGGGGTTGGTTGATCAGCATCGTGAGCTGATGAAGGAAACAGTATTGTGGAATATTTCCGAAGGGGAAAAGCTAAGCGGGGAAGATATTGCGAACGCGCAGCGCTGGCGGACTGAGCTGTTTAGTAGAGCGGTGGAGTTTTTTGAGCAGTTTGATTTCTTGGTGGGACCAGTAACGCAAGTGGCCGCGTTTAGCATAGAGGACCAATTTGTGAGTGGAATCGAAGGCACGGAGTTCACGACCTACATCGATTGGATGCAATCGTGTTATCTCGTTACCGCCACGGGAATGCCGGCGATTTCTGTTCCCGCTGGGTTTACGACGGATGGATTGCCAGTCGGACTTCAAATCATTGGCGGTTATCGACAAGACTTAGACGTGTTAAAAATAGCTAATGCATTTGAGTTAGCAACGAATATTTCTGCCGAGGCTCCCGAACTTGCGTTAGCTTAGACCTGTAAATGGGTCAGGCAGAAGCGCCGACAACGTGGTTTCGTGCGGGCTGTTTATAGTCTGAGGTGTTGCCAGAAT
>DTSG01000190.1:0-1011 GCA_012965455.1 Planctomycetaceae bacterium
TTCTGCTGCGGAAACTAATCCAAATAACGATTCTAGTTTGACGTTGACCAGCGAGGCTCAGCCATTGGGAAAATCCGTCTTCGGTGTGTTCGATAACGGAACGACAAACCCAAAAGATGCTGGCATGCGATTGTTGCTGCCGGGAGCTGTAGGGCAAATAAATGCGTATCACGTCCGCGTGCTGAGTGCTGACCAATTAGTTGGCGGTAGCTACCAATTGCAAGTTCGATTGCAAGAGTTGGATGAAGAACCGGGTTCTTCGATTCAATTTGCTGATATCCGCTATGCAACCGCGGGTGTAGAAATCGTCGGTTTGCCGGTGCATTCTCCGCTGGCGGGTGAAGTCGGCGAAGATCAGACGGCCAATAATGACACAGCGGCGGGGGCCCAGAGCCTCGGGAATCTATTACAAACAGATCGCTCAGTAGTTAGTGTCGCTGGTAGTCTCAGTGCCGCGGGTGATGTGGACTTCTACACATTCGATGTGTCTTACGAAGACGTGCAAACACAAGGCACAGGTATGGCGGCAATTTTCGATCTCGACTATGCCGATGGATTGGCGCGTGCTAACACCAACATCAGTATTTTTGATGCCGCCGGTAACTTGATTTTAGTTGGATCCGATTCGAATATCGCTGATGACCGCCCTGCTCCGTTGCAAGGAACGGACTTAGACGATCTGTCTCGGGGAACCATTGGTCCGCTTGACCCGTTTGTTGGAACAGTCGAGCTACCCGTGGGGACGTACACCATCGCGGTTTCAAATGAAACCGTTATTCCGACGGAGATGGCGCAGTTCTATGATGCAAACGCGGGTAACCCACTATTGCGACTGGAACCGATCAATAGCATTAATCGAGTCGTTGAAGAGCGATTTGATGGCACGTCACTGTTTGTCGATAACTCTAGTTTGGTCCCTTATTTCTTAGGTGACGTCGTACTGTTTATTAGTGCCGACGCCGGATTCGAAACGACCAGCATTTCAACTGTTGACGGTTTTACGGGCGCAGT
>DTSG01000190.1:1021-3864 GCA_012965455.1 Planctomycetaceae bacterium
AACAACGATTTCAGCCGGTATTGGGTTTGATGTTCAGGATGTCGCCCTGCGGCCTGATGGATTTATGTTTGGTTTTACCGTCGATGAAGAAGATGGAACTCCGACTGATGCTGAGGCAGGTAACTATTTGCAGATTAGTACCGGTGATGGCACAATCATGAATCTTGATGCCCAAGGGAATCCTCCAGACGACGGTCTTAGAACGTTCGAAGATGATGGCACGGGCGCCAGCGTTCTAAGTGATCATGGTATCCACTATGACGCTACCGTGTTTGGTTTCCCAACGCCGGGCCCTGTACGGGGGTTTGTCGTAGGGCACCGTCCGGACGATGCCGTATTCCTACCGGGTACGACGCCGTTCCCAAGTCAACGTCGAAACATACTTTATCGTTTCGAACCAGATAGCGGACTGGCGACGGGCGTTCCGCAGGGGGATCGGCAGGGGGCAGGAACATTGCAGGGGGCGTCAACACAGATCGTGGAACGGGGGATCCTCGATACCGCTGGTGGACCAGCCGCATTAGCCGATAAGTTGTTATTAGCGGCCGAAGCGACGATCTATGATGTGGTGAACGATGTAACGACCTCACAAATCACTGACGGACTGCAGTTCCATATTGATGATGATAGCATTGGTGGAACACCAAGTATCGAATTTGAATTCAACGGTGGTCCCGAAATTTATTATGACATGGACCCAGAAAATGGATTCTTCTTGCGTGACGGGGATACCTTTAATCTTGACAGCATCACATTTGAATTTAACACCGGACCGGTATTCGTTGTCGACGCGGCGAACGGCTCGGAAATCACTGATGGGGAAACGTTTACCTTTGCTGATGACAACGGTGTACTAAGAACCTTTGAGTTTGATAGTAACGGTGCTGTTTCCGGTGGTAACGAAGTAGTCACGGTATCCAATACCCTAACTCAGTCGCAAATCGTGACTGCCATGGTCGATGCGATAAATGCAACAGCTGGATTTAACGCCGAAGCCGCAGCTTTGGCTGCGGCCAGCAATCGCATTACACTCGTAAACGATTCAATTTTGACGACGCCTAGTGAAACATCAGCTGGGTTGTCCATTGCGGGTGATCATGCTCTTAGTGGCGTAGGTCAGGAAATCAATATTGAAGAAAACGACGCGAATGCACTGTTTGGTCAAAATATGGCGAGTGCCTTTGCATCAATTTCCTCGATTGAGTTGGGGCTTGACGGTCACCGAATAAACTTCCTCGGGGCCAATTCGGGTAGCTTTACAACGCCGATCAACCGCGGTGTGTTTGTTGATCAAAACAGCGATGGAACGACAGGGGTTGATTCCAACGGCGCCAACCGAATTAGTGTGCCGTTCCTCGCGCAAGAAACGAATATCGAGATAGCGGCACGCATTCTGGCGGCCTTAGCACAAACAGGTATACCGGCAATTCAAAACGGTAGTATTATTGAATTGACGGGACCGGGAGTGGTTGATATAGCTCAAGCTCCATTGCGTATTGGTGGCACCGCCCCAGGCGGTGACATTACCGGTATGGCGTTCATTGGAAATACGCTTTACGCAGTCAGTGATGCGGGTGGATTTTATACGATCGACAACCCCATGTCCGATAACGCACAGGCCAACTACATTTCCTCTTCGGCTGCCGATTTGCAGGGGATAAACTTCCAAGGCTTGTCGGCTGGACCAACAACCACCGAAGGTGGTCGTTACGCCAACATGCTCTTTGGTGTAAATGGGGAGGGTCGCGTCTTTGCGTTTGATACCACTGGCGCGCTACAACCAGTATTTGTTGATGGTACAACAAGTATCGCAACGGGAATTACCAATGCCAACGGTATTGATTTCTCGACACTTGAAGAAAGTCCATGGAACTTGTCAGCCGGTATTGGTCGAGGACCCGATCCAGGCCATGGTCGTCTAGATTCTTATGACGGAACACAACTTGGTGAAATCGGTGGCGCCAGTCTCCATTTTGGAACCGGTCTTAACCCCTTAGCGAACCTACCCGGTGGTGCCCATGGTACTGTCGAAACAAACGAATTCAGTTTACTGGGTTACTCGGCAGGCGATAAGCCAACGCTGTATTTCAACTATTTCCTTGATACGGAAGGTGCCCAAGGCGTTCGATTTGATCCCGTCGTGCCTAATGAAGACATGATGGATTCGTTCCGAGTGTTTGCTGCGGATGAGTCGGGCGAATGGGTGATGCTAAGCACGAATAACTCGTTTGATAATAATCTAACCGATCTTGATGAGCTTGACATCGACCCACCGAATGCTGAAATACAAGTTCAGGATACGTTTGATAACACCGGTGGTTGGAGACAGGCTCGTGTGGATCTATCGTCGTTTGCGGGTTCGGAACATCTCAAGTTACGCTTTGACTTTAGTTCCGCAGGCGATACCAATACGGGTGACCTCCTGACGACCGGTACGGAGCTTCGCATTGGAACGCCTGCCGATCTGCGAGATGGGGATGTCTTTACAATAGATGGTATGGACTTTGAAATCGACCTAGGCTTTACGCTTGTGGCGCCCACGGGTGCGGCGTTAACGGACGGCGAAACTTTGACGCTAGACTATGGCTTCGGTATTTCTGCAGCCTTGAGCGTCGACAAATTCGGCGCGGTTGCTGGGCCTAATACTATTCTGGTTGACGACGCGATGACGGCCGCTGAGGTGGCTCAGGCTGTCGAAACTGCAATCAATGACAACTTGCCACGACAAACCATTATCGGCAATCTCGGTGGTAGTGCTGAAAGTAACGATATTTTACTCGACGCCACATCTATTAATCTAAATGGACTGTCAGGAACATATTCTGTTACTCAAGCGGAAATCG